>CAXBHV010000216.1:0-8155 GCA_963974855.1 uncultured Rhodopirellula sp.
CACCGGGTCATGTGTGGGACCCGGCCGCTCACGCGTCACGGCTCACTTGATCAACGTTGTGTCAAGAGTCTCGATGTGGTTGGTGTATCCGACGAAAGTCTTGACGACTTCCGCTACTTTCGGTCGCGATTGCGTACTAGGTAGCGGAACTCGTCAAGAGTTTCGATGCGGTCAGGATTAACGTAACTCGTCAACGATCTAACAATTCAAGTGAAATGTAAATCGCAGTTGTGAGCCGTGGGCCGTAAGTCACCGGGTCATGTGTGGGACCCGGCCGCTCACGCGTCACGGCTCACTTGATCAACATTCTCTCAAGCGCCTCGGTGCGTTTGGTGTATCCGACGAAAGTCTTGACGAGTTTCGATGCGGGAAGGCTATTCGGACTTGACAGGCTGGAAGCCTATCCCACATTGGTTCACTTTTGGATTGCATCATACACCTTCGAGATCCATTGACCACGTGTGAGCGATCGATTCGCTGGTTCTTCGCGGCGGGACGTCTCCAGCAGTTCCGACCACCGCTGGGCTAGCGTGGTATCCATTGGCAGGTCCAGTTCAGCTGAATGCCCTGGAAACGCTTCGTTGTATTGGCCGCCAAGTGATTTCGCTTTGGGCTGTTCCGCACCTGCCAATCCGTGCAGTCCACCACGAGTGCCCAGCCACTGCACGGCGGCAAAGTGGGGCGATGTTGGCGGAACGTCTGCGACGTAGATGGTGGCGCTGCGATCCGCATGCAGATGCTGCTGAAGTTTTTCAACGTCCGCCGCTTGCACCGAAGTGTTGTCGGCGATCGAAACCGCGGCCGCCCATCCGGCGGCTTGTCCGAGCGAGCACCAGATGGGTTCAAGTCGCAAGGCGGCAAAGCCGAAATGGCTCGCCGAACATGCGACCGGGACCAACAAGTTCTCGGTCTGTTGTGGCACGATCACGCCGTAACGGATTTGATAAGGCGGGATGACTTTGTAGAATTCGCCTTGATGGGTGCCGTTAAATCGCGTCCCCTCGCGACCCGTGCCATGGCAATTGTGGATGTAGTCGCCGATCGCGACGCTGTCGTGATGCAAGACCGTGCGTGCATCTCCGGCGACTTGCTCGGTGTCGTGTCCTGTGAAGACATGTTGGCCTACCATCCGCCGAGCTTCGCGAATGTACAACTGAGGTGGCACGCCACCGGTTTCGACGAACTCGTCTTTACACCAACCGTATTGGCGAGCATCCTCGCGGATCACTGCTGGAACCGCATCGTCGTTCTGCAGAAAGTACAGCAAGCCGATGTTGTAGTCGTAATGGCGACGTCGAATCGCGGCACGCGTGGCCGCATCACCATCAGGGTAGCCGTCGTTGATATCGGGCATCGACAGCCGGACGGCGGCGCGCGGCGTATCGTTGACGTCGGTTTTTGCGTTAGGAAGAAAAGGGATATGGGCTCGGAAAATCCCATCGTGGCCGCTGCCGAACACCTTTTTCAACTTGCCGCTGGCGAATACCGCCAGCACATCGACAAAATCTTCGCGTTGATAACCCTCCGGTGCGACCGGCATCCGCTTGTTCGACTCATCGGCCGTCATGATTAAACGCAAGTTGTAACCTTGCACTTGTCCATCGCCCTCGCCGTCGGCGTTGCCAGCCAACGGTTCACCGTATTGCGAACGTGACTCACGACCGACGTGGTAGGGTTCACCTGTCATCGCCATCAAGTCGCCCTCGTAACTGGCGTCGATAAACACCTTCGCAACTAGGGTGGCCGCGCCACCATCGGCGGTGCGGAACTGGACCGTCTCGATTCGTTTGCGGCCAAGTTTCATTTCGGTTGAATGGACCGAATCGATTCGCTGCCGGCGGATCACCGTGATCTTGGCATGCTCGGCCAACATCTGTTCAAATATTTTCAGGTTAACCGAAGGTTCTCCGTGAGTGCCTCGGAAACAGGCTTTGACTTGCTCGGATTCGACTCCATAGCGAGTGACGTAGTCGGCTTGGACGCGATTGGCAAAATCGAGGAAGAAACCGGTCAGCGATTCAAAGGAGCGAAAGTCACTGTAGCTTAAACCGCTCGTGACCAAACCGCCGATGCGATCGGTCGGTTCAACGAGGGTAACCGAGTGGCCTGCTTTGGCGGCGCTGACCGCTGCGGCAATCCCGGCGGGTGTCGCCGAATAGACGCAGACGTCGACCGTGGTGACAGAGGAGTCATCGGCTCGGCCTTGCATCGGATGCAGAGCCAACGCGATTAAGAATAGGGTGCAGCGAGCGATCATGGCGGCGACGGCGGGGAGGGGGAGACACGGAGAGGGGCGTAGTGGACGAGGCAACGAGTCCCCGCGGCTAGGTCTGCGGAAAGGACTCGTAGCCTCGTCTATTGCGGTGATGCTGGAGGGGGAGGGACTCGTAGCCTCGTCCACTACGGGGGGAAATGTGCTAGCGGGGGGTGGTGGAGGATTTTTGTGAATTTAATGCGTTGATGTTGGCGGCTTGGTGCAGCTTCATCATCTCGGCGTCGCTGATCGCTCGATCGAAGACGGCCAGACCTCCGAAGCGGCCGATCGTTGCTTCGCGTGTGAACGACCCGACTGCGAAACGAGCACCGACGGTGAAGTCCGATCCGCCTCCTGGTTTGGTCTTGGCATGTTTTTCCGCGTCGTAACCAAAGATGCCTCGGCCGTGATAATACGGGTTCATGCCGCGGTCTTTGCCATCGGGGCCTTCGCTGGTGAAGTAACGATCGTTGCGTCGGTCTTTCAGCGCATTAAGTTCCCGTTTGTCGAGCACGCCGTTGATGTACGCACGAATGTACGCTCCATCGTAAGTAAACCCGAGCGTGCACCAGCGATCGGTGGGCACGGTTTGCCGGGTCGCTGCATAATCGGCACACCACGGAAACGCACTGCCGTCGGCTCGCCGCGTCACTCCGCCTTCGCTAGAGATATGAGGTACCAATTGGTTTGGGCCGCCGTAAGTTGGCATGTTCATCAACATCGCGTATTGCCGCGTTCCCGAATCATCGTTCGCTCCTTTTCCTTCGCTCCACATCCCTGCGATCGTCCGGCTCTGACGCAAGTTATGAAGGTTGACGACCGCAAACATGGTGACTTGGGCCTCAGGGCCATGAATGTTCAAATCACCCGTCTTGGCATACGGGAGCTTGAAGTACTGTTTGCCGTTCAGGTTCGCCGCGTAGCCCGAAAAAGGACCGCCTTGGACTCGGCTGATCGGTCCGTCGACTTCGGCTAACGGATAGCTCTGCTCGCTTCCGATCGATTTCCGCGACTGGCCCGCCTCTTCGCCAAACGTCCAAAACGCAACCAGTCCAGGCATCTGGGTGACGACGCTTGCGTCGCCGCTGGGTTGCGGTTTGTCCGCGAAAGTTGCAGTGCAGATCAGAATCGTGAGCGTCGCGTGAAGGAAGTTTTTCATGAGTGGGATTGTCGTTGATCGCTCCGCGATCAAAACGCAGAAGCGAGTTTATGAAGTAGATTAATTGGAATAAACCACCGAGTGAACCATTCGCGCAGGATCTTTAGCAAGATCCACTACGGCAGCTATCCTAAAACCTCCCACGCGAAACGCGAGGAGGTTACTCGGGCCAATACTGGGCAATTTTTTGTTTCAGGAATTCGATGCTGCGGGTGAGTTGGTCCATGCCGTCGACGCCGTCTTCGATACTGATCCAGCCAGCGAAGCCGACTCGTTTCAGTTCGCTGAAGATCGCGTCGTAGTCGTTCAGCCCTTTGCCGATCTCGCCATGGCTGAGTCGCTTTGCGTACCCGACCGCGCCACCTTCTTCGCGTCGCAGATCCTCCAGCGTTCCTTCGATCAAATAGCGGTCGCTGGCGTGCATCGTTACGACGCGATGCGAAACTCGCCGCAGCAGCTCGATCGGGTCTTCGCCTGCCAAGTACGTGTTACTCGGATCATAGTTAACACCGAAATGCGGGTGGTCGATGCGGTCGACGATTTGGCAGAAAATATCCATTTTCTGTGCGAACTCGGGGTGCTCCCAAAAGTCGTCCTTGTAGTGATTTTCGATGATCAGCGTGATCCCGCGATCGGCAGCAAATGGCAAGCACGCCTGGATCGATTCGACCGCGTACGTGACACCTTCGTCAATCGTCAGCTCGGGCCGCCGTTGACCGCTGAGTACTCGGCAATACGAACCGCCGAGCGCATGAGTCATCTCGATCCAGCGTTTCTGTTTGGCGATTTCTTGCTCTCGAAACGCGGCATCGGGATGGGTAAAGTCGGGTGAGCAGCAGACCATCGGAATCACCTTGCCGTGATCTTCGACTTGTTTGCGAAACCGCGGCCAATTCGACTCGTCGGCCATCTCGAGAAACCCGGCATACCACTCCAGTCCCTGGATATCGAGCTTCGAAGCGAGTTCAATCCACTCCGACACGCTCATCGTGCCATCTTTGCAGAGTGCCTGCATGAACGCTTTAGGAAAGGCCGCAAGTTTGGGGGAGTGTGTTGGCGTTGGCATAGCTCGATCCAATTGGTCGCGTCGTCGTCAATCAATTTCAAAAAATGTGGTGGATCTTGCTAAAGATCCTACAAGCCGCGGGCTCCAACAAAATCCAAGTGAGGAACCCTTTTTATTTACCTCGGGAGCTGCAATTGTGAGCCGTGGGCCGTAAGGCACCGGGTACCTTCCGATACCCGGTCGCTTACGCGTCGCGGCTCACTGGATCAACACGCCACAATGGTCCTACACCGGCTTCAACACCGATTTCACGACTTCGCCGCGATGCATTTTTTCAAACGCTTCGTGCCACTGGGTGATCGGCCAAACGCCACCGATGATCGGTTTGACATCCAATTGGCCGCTGCTCAGCAGTGCGATCACTCGTTCCCAGATCGGCCAATTATGACTGAAACTGCCTTGCAGTCGCACGTTTTTTTGGACCAGCGGATCGAGGTTGAACCCCAGCGGTTGCGGGCCCCAGCCGACTTTCGAAATCCAGCCGGCCGGCCGGACCAAGTCCATCGCAATCTGCAGCGTGATACTGGCGCCCGCGGCATCGATCACTCCGTCACACCCGAGTCCATCACGGTCGGTTGCCCACGGTTTCGCATCGCCGATGATCGCTTCACAGCCATATTGCTTGGCGATTTCGAGTCGATGGCGATCCGAATCGAGTCCCACCAATGCAACCTCGGCACCACACAGTCGTGCCATCGCGGCACACAGAATTCCGATCGTGCCTGGGCCGAGCACGACGATCCGGTCCCCCGGTTCGATCGAAGCATTCTTAACGACCGCGTTGTAGGCGACACAACAGGGTTCGGTCAAACACGCATGTTCAAACGGCAAGGCATCGGGAATGGCATGCAGTATCCGCGCGGGAACGCGGACAAATTTGGTCATCGCGCCGTTCACTCCGTAACCAAACCCTTTGCGTGTCGGGTCCAGGTTATACAGTCCCCGGCGTGACATCGGATTTTGTTGATCGATGATTGCAGCGGTTTCACTGACTACACGGTCACCTTCGCTCCAGCCATCGACATTCGCGCCGAGTTCAACAATGTTGCCGCCGAATTCGTGACCGAGCACGACGGGGTAATTGACGGGCCACGAATGGTCCGCGGTCCACTGGTGCAGATCGCTGCCGCAGACGCCGACGTTAGCGACCTGTAGCAGCACATCATCGGGTCCGATTTCGGGCCGATCGAGTTCGCGAATTTCGACGCATCCTTTTTCAGGAGCATAGTTCACCACCGCAGCAGATTTCATCATTCCAACTTTTTACTCAGGTAATGTGGGATAGACTTCTAGTCTGTCATCAAGCCCACGCATCTTCGTTCCGCTCTTCTCACTCTTGCGAATGCACTGCATCGCAGATCAAACGCAGTGAAGACTCCAAATCTCCATCGGCGGTTTTAAACGAATCGGCATCGATCGTCAGCGGGGCGCCCAGCACGACCAGCGGCGCGCCGTACGCGGGGCACTGGATCGCTTGTTCTAAACTCAGACCGCCAACCGCTTGCACCGGCACTTTGACGGCCTGGCAAACTTCTCGGAGTTGGTCCAGGGGACTTGGCATCCGCTGGCCTCGCGCCGCGATACCTCGCCGTTCGTCGTAGCCGATGTGATGGATCACGAAGTCGCAGCCGAGATCCTCGAGCCATTTCGCGGCCGCGACCATGTCATCGCAGACCATATTGTCGCCCATCACTTTAACGCCAAAATCTTTTCCTGCTTTGACCACACAGCGAACGGTTTCCTCGTGTGCCCGAGCCATCACGACCACATGGGTCGCCCCGGCGCCGGCCATCATTTCGGCTTCCAAATAACCGCCATCCATCGTCTTTAAGTCGGCGACGATTGGCACGTCCGGAAACTCGCTGCGAAGTGCTCGCACGCCGTGCAGTCCCTCGGCCAAGATCAGCGGCGTGCCTGCTTCGAGCCAATCAACGCCCGCTCGAATGGCCAAGTGCGCGGTCTCGATCGCCTCGGCGATGTTGGTCAAGTCGAGTGAGATTTGAACGATCGGTTTCATAGGTGGGAGATGGGGAGAGTGGGAGATGGGGAGAGGACTTTAGTTTAGGGGCTGCTGGGAGGGTTGTGTTGCGTGAGCTTTGGGGAATTTGGCTCACAATCCGTAGCGAAAGTCGCCAAGACTTTCGGCCAGTCATCCGCGCCGTTTCTGAGCGGCAACCGTAGACGATATTCAAGTTCGCAGGCACTAATGGCCTCGCTCTTCCGCCAAAAACGCTAGTCGCGAGAGTGACGACAGTTGCGAGCCGAGGACGCAAGTCCGTGGAGAATACGCCCCGCGAAAGTGACAGTCCTGAAGGGACGAAATGAGGCTTGGGTGGCAGCGTCAACGGAATTAGGACGTCGATTCAAAAAAAGAAAGGTTTTTGGCCGGGCATGTCACAGTCAATGTGCTGAGAGCCTCTCACGCACTGCTTAATCCGTCAGTAATGAAATCGACGCCCTTCGGAACTCTATGGAGAAAACCTGCGATTTTTCTGGACATGCATCGCTGGATTGCACCAGTGTCGGCAATTGCAGATTTAGCGTTCACCGCCAGTATCGATGAAACAGTTGGGAATGTTTTTTGCAGTTTTTCAAGATTGAGTGACCAGACGTGTCACTCGATGCAGCCAGTTTAGTTGGATGGCGGACGCATCGGAGGTGGACTATCATCGGAAAGCCACGGGCTCCAAAGAAATGACATGTAAATTTTAGCTGGGGCAATCTACCTCAAATAGGTGTGCGGAAAAGCAATGCAATTGGTAATCAACACTCGAGGCAGCCTGTTGCGCCGCCGTGGCGATCGCTTTATTGTCAGCCGTGAGGGAGCGAGTCACGAATTTGCAGCTACAAAACTAACGAGTATCGTAATCGCGACAAGTGTGAGGTTGACGAGCAACGTGATTGAGTTAGCGACGCAGTCTAATATCGACATGGTGTTCTTGGACTCAAAAGGTTCACCTACGGCTCGCGTCTGGCAACCGCGATTGGGAAGCACGGCGACTATCCGCCGTCGTCAACTTGAAGCCATTACCTCCAAGCATGGTAGTGATATCTCGGTTGCCTGGGTCAAGAAGAAGCTTGATAACCAGCTCGCTTTCTTGTCGGAACTGGCTCAGCGTCGTCCTAGCAGCGCCGCGATGGTCGAAGAAAAAGGTGTGACGCTACGTACGGCGATCGAGTCTTTGTCCACAATTGAATCAGCCCCCGAATCGTTAGTGGAAGAAGTTCGCGGAACGATCATGGGAATCGAAGGCACTGCGGGTCGCGTCTATTTCGAGCTGATTTCGGGGATGATGCCCAAGGAGTATCAATTCAATGGTCGCAGTCGACGGCCGGCACTAGATGGGTTTAATGCGATGCTCAATTACACGTATGGAGTTTTGTATTCGACGGTGGAGCGAGCCTGTATTTTGGCAGGTTTAGATCCGCACATCGGTTTTCTGCATACGGACAATTACAACAAGCCGTCGTTAGTGTACGACATGATTGAACCGTTTCGAATTATTGGTGATCGGGTGACAGTATTGTTTTTCACGGGCAGACGAGTCAAACGCGAGTTTTTTCGCGAAGTCACGGGTGGCATCGAAATGTCGCCCGAAGGTCGTGCAGCGGTGATTACGAATTTGAACGAACGTCTCGACAAATCCGTTCGCTATCCCGTGCAGCGTGCAAAGCA
>CAXBHV010000217.1:0-8146 GCA_963974855.1 uncultured Rhodopirellula sp.
TTTAGTCCCCAAATGCAACACCGCGGCAACCGCAATCACGGTGATGATCGCGGGCATGATCGTCGAGACAAGCGATTGATTCAGCCCCAACAGCACGAGCGTCGCTTCGGTCACGACGAGCGACCACACCACGACCAGCCCCGTCAAGGCAACAAAACGCAGGTCCATCAATGTCACCAGCACGACGATGCTCAATAGGATCAGCGTCACGGTAGTCAGTTTATGCCCGTCGCGCTCAATCAAATTGAAACCATCGTGGATCAGCACCGGTTCGCCCACAACGACGCCGGGTTCTGCGATGGCTTCGTATTGATCGGGCAGCTTGCTGGCAATCGCTTGCAGTGATTCAATCGCCGCCGGCGGATGGTTCGGTGACAACATCACGACCACGGCAGCAAGTCGATGGTTGTCAGAGTGGGTGTAGCCTGCGAACAAATGTTCGATGCCACGAGCGACGATGTCGTCGCGGCGAGCCAACCCGGGAATGTCTGTTTCGCTGCGAAAGAAGCTGCCGGGACGAACCTTTTCGACTGCTGCGTTTAGCGTCGATGGCGATAAGATGCCGTCGACTCCTTCGATTTGGCGGACTTCCGACGCGATCGCGTCACTTCGCCGTAACCCCTCGTTGGACATCAGATCGGCGTCGGGATAGACCATGATCGCGACCGCATTGCCACCAAACGAATTTTGCAACGTTTGATAATCGATCAGCGTCGGATCGGTGGGCGAGAACATCGCCGTGATGCTGCGATCAAGCTTTAGCTGTTCCGAAAACGGCCACGCCGCAGCTAACACGATCAAGCCGAGCAGTGATAACACCACGCGGAATTGAATCAAACGCGAAGCCATGCTCCCAGATTTTCGGTTCGTGCGGGTCGGTTTGTTCATCGTGCTCGCTCGCAGTCCACGCTAGGCTCCGCTAATATTGCTCGTATCAAATTGGCTCTCTCGTCATCGATTCTTGCATTGCCCATGCCCCATTGGACTCTATCCGCGTCGTCTAATCGAATGAAGTTCGTTGGCATCATCGTATTGGCGTTGGCCGTTCGAGGCGGGGTGGTGCTGAGCAACCTTGACCAATTTGCTCAAGATCCTGACGCTTACCGAGTGATCGCCGAAACGCTTTCCGAAACCGGGGTGTTCGGACTACCCGCCGCGAGTGACTCAGGCGCCGATGCGGTCCGATCGGCCAAACCAACCGCATTTCGTCCGCCGCTGTATCCTTATCTGCTTTCCTGGCTCACGGTCGATCACCATGTCAATCATTTGCTTGTGGGACTGCTGCATCTGGTGCTGGGTGTGCTGACCGCAGCGTGCACTGTATCGATCGCATCGCAATTGATCGACAGGGGACGTTTCGGGCTGGCAAGTATTTTGGCTGCGGTGTTGGTGATTATCGATCCGATTTTGGTCCAACAATCGACCCTGGTGATGACGGAAACCATCGCTGCTGCCCTGGCGACGCTGGCCGTTTGGTTTTGGGTCTGCCGCTGGATACCGTCGCCGACGCTGGCAAATGCGTTGATGTTCGCGGTTTTGCTTGCGTTGGCTTATTTATGTCGTCCCACGTTCTTGGTTTGGGCGGTGTTGATGTTGCCGGCTATTTTGTTCAGCACGAACAACTGCTGGACTCGTCGGCTGGCGTACACGTTTGCAACCGCAATGGTTATGGTGTTGGCGGTGGGGTTATGGACGGTTCGTAATTTGAACACGGTGGGGCATCCGGTTTGGGCGACCAGCCACGGAGGCTACACGCTGCTGCTGGCCAACAATCCCTCGTTCTACGACTACCTTCGCCACGGCAAGTTTGCTGAAGCCTGGGACGCCGAGCCATTTCTTGAAGCTTATGAACATCGTTTTCAGGGCGATCCAACAAGCGAAACCTTTTGGCAAACCGATTGGTCCAATCCCACCGCAGAGTTGCCAGCACCTCGATCACTCAATGAACACGAAGATGACCAGTGGTCGTACCAGGCCGCCAAGGCAACGATTGCTCGAGAACCGTCGATGTTCGTTTGGTCTTGTATCGTTCGGTTAGGGCGATTGTGGAGTCCGATGCCGCATCATGTCGCCGGTCGATCCTGGTTATCGATTGTGATCGTGACGCTTTATTATCTGGTCTTCTGGATCGCCGCCCTTGTCGGGCTTTATCGCATCGGCCGCGGCATTTTGACCCCAGCGTGGTGGGCGATGATCGCATTGGTGATCACGCTGTCGGCGGTTCACACGATTTACTGGAGCAATTTGCGGATGCGGTCGCCGATGATTCCGTCACTTGCCGTGATCGCCGCTGCCGGTCTGGTTCGGCCGCGATTTGTCGAGCCGCTTCTCGTCGACCAAGATGCGGACTGAGGCGGAATCGAGATCATCAAATTGGCCGTGGCGAATCGACCAAATGCAGGCCACGAGCGCCGAGCCACCCAACAGCAATGCGATCGGTAATGCGATCGTTAAAACACTCATGCAATCGATTCCTTAACGAGAGATCGGCGGGTGCGTCGCGATGGATCGGACTTCTTGGCATCGCCTGCGGAGGCATCGACGATTGGCGTGGCCAGCGTCATCGTCAATACCGTCAACGAGCTGATTGGCATCAAGATCGCCGCAATCAGCGGGCTGATAATTCCGGTCATCGCTAAAACCGCAGCAATCACATTATAGCTAATCGAAACCGCAAAATTCCGATGGATCGACCGGGCGGTCCGTTTGGCGGTCCGAGTCAGCGTGACGATGCCATCGAGCCGACTGTTGCCGATCAAAATCGGTGCAGCCGCAAGACTCGCGTTCGCACCGCCTCGCAGTGCGACACCGACGTCGGCTGCCGCAAGCGCCGCCGCGTCGTTGACGCCATCACCGACCATCACGACCACGTGCCCGCCCCGTTTGGTCTGCTGGATCGCCGCTAGCTTCTGTTCGGGTGATTGATCACCCAAGGCAAGCTCGGCATCGATGCCGAGCCGTTTGGCAACCTCGCTGACAATCGAAGCATGATCGCCCGACAACATTGCGACCTTCCATCCGCTATCACGCAATTGGCGGATGACAAGCTTGGCCTCGCCACGAACCGGATCACTGACACCAAAGACGGCCTCGATCCGATTGTCGACGACGACTAAGATCGGAGTGGCTCCGGATGCCAGGATGGTTTCGATTTGTTCTTGCTCGAGCGGGCATACGGCAAGCTTCATCTGATCAACGAGCTTTAGGCTGCCGATCGTGAAATGCCGTCCTTGGACAATACCTTCGACACCGACTCCCACGCGATTTTGAACCTCAACCGCCTCGAGTGAATCTGCATGACTGCTTCGTTTGTACTCGGTGATGGCTCGGGCGATCGGATGGCCGATGCTCGACTCGATCGCTTGCACTCGCTGCAATATTTCGGGCTCGCCGAACCAATGCGTGACTTGCATTCGACCTTGAGTGAGCGTTCCGGTCTTGTCAAAAAAGATTGTTCCGGGTTTCGAAAACTGTTCTAGCGATTCACCCGAGCGAACCAGAATTCGCCGTTCGGCGAGTCGGCCGACCGCTACGGCAATTGCCAGCGGAGTGGCGAGCGCCAATGCACAAGGGCAAGCGACAATTAACAAGGCAACGCTATGGTTGATTGCGAGCGCCGGATCCACGTGCCACCATGCAATCACAGTAACAATCGCAAGCACCGTCACCACACAGACAAACCATCCGCCCACGCGATTGGCCAATTGGACAATCGGTGTCTTGCTCGCCGCGGCCTCGGCAACCGATTGCGAAAGGGCACCGAGTCGAGTTGCGTCGCCAATCGCAGTCGTTTCGACATGGATCACCGATGCAATGTTTTCTGTGCCGGCTTCGACATCCGATCCAATACCAATCGCGACGGGACGGCTTTCACCAGTCAATAACGAGCGATCGAGTTGCGATTGTCCCCACACCACGCGTCCGTCCACGGGAACGCTTTCCCCCGGATCGACTTTCACAATGTCACCCAGCTTGATTTCGGATGCCGGAACACGTGTCAAAATTTCTTCATCGTCTACTCGCGTGGCCGCATTAGGCGTCAAACTTAAAAGCGCCGAGATTGCACGCCCCGCCGAATGTTGCTGACGAAGTTGCACCCAGCGCCCGACCAACAGAAAGAATACGAGCGTCGCGATCGAATCAAAGTAAACTTCCGACGTAGTCTCGAACAAACCATAAATGCTGGCGACCACACCGGCGGACAGCCCCAGTGCGACCGGCAAATCCATGTGCGGCACTCGCAAGCGAATCGACGCAATCGCACCTCGCAAGAAAACGCGGCCAGGAAATAGTACCGCGGCAACGCCCAGCCCCACGCCGGTGAATCGTAACAAGTTGCGTTGGGATTCCTCGATCCCCGAAAACGCACCGGCGTACAGTGCAACCGCAATCCACATTGCATTCATCGCACAAAAACCGGCAATCGCAACGTCGACAAGCATTCGCCGACTCTCTTCGCTGCTGGCGTCCCGCTCGCCCGCCGTATCAAGCGGTACCACGTGGTAGCCGATCGTTTTTAGCAGCCGACCCAGTTGGCTAAGTTTGACGGTGGTTGGATCATAAACCAATTCGACCGATCGCGAATGCATTTGCACCGACGCGGAGTGCCATCCGTTGACATGAATTGGTGCTTGTTCGATCAACCATGCACACGCGGCACAGTGCAGGCCGCGAATGGATAAACGGACGCGAGCCAATTCGATGCCATTGGGACCGATCCCCTTTTTGACCACCGAAGGAAACAACAGTTTGGGATCGTCGAGATCGTCAAACGAATCGCGACCTCGATCGCCAAGCGTCTCGGTGGGGCCGCAATCACGCAGCGCGTAATAGTCTTCCAGACCCCAGCCATGAATCAATTCCCAGGCCCCTTTGCAGCCATTGCAGCAAAACGCGGGTGCGGACTCATCGTGTGGCCTGGGGGCGGGCAATCCACAATGCACACACTCGACGGTTTGCTGGGTTTGCGGTCGATCCGTTGCCGAACTCATGGGACTGCAGCTCGGGGTGTGTCGGCAGCGTTATTGGTGGTGTCCAAGAGCGTTGTCTCTGGATCTTCTGTCAGTTCGCTGTCTGCAGAGGCATCGTCGCTGGCACAGCACGGACACTCACTCGACTCACCGTCAGAAACGGTTTCGGTACAGCACGGCAGCGGCTCGTCTTTCAGATCGATCAGCGATGTGGCGGTGATTTCATCGCCAAGCTGGGGCGCCACCAAGCTGGAAACATCCACGGCTGCCCGTCCGGTGACGGTATACAGCCCTGTCACAATTAGAAACGCTGGCGGCAATCGGCAGCATGCCTCGCAGCTTTGGCGTCAACGAATGGAAGCCCACCAACATTGTGGTCAGCGCCGGAAGTGTTCCGATCCAAAAGGCGAACATCACTACGACGGCGGGTAAAACGCCTCCGGTTCCCGCGGCGACCAGCACAAACAGGTACAACCATCCGCACGGTAACCAAGTTGTGATCAAGCCGCCCAGGTAGGCTCGTGACACCGCCGTTTGCCGATCCAACAGTGGCTTGAAACGCTTTAGCACCGCAGCGACTGTCGAAGGCCCCGAGCTTGTCGCAGAACTCAATAAAGGACGATTAAAACGTGGGTGCAATTTTGCCAGTCGAAACAAGCCGACCGCGATCAATAAGCCGCCTGCGACTTTGGCCGCAGCCGATTGGAAACCAACCATGTCGCCACCGATCGAAACCGCTGCCCCCAAAATCCCAGCCACCGCGCCGGCGATCAAGTACGTGCTCAAGCGGCCGACGTGATAGGCACTGATCGTAGCTCGACTTGATCCGCCACCGGTGACCCACAACGCCAGCGGTCCGCACATGCCAACGCAATGCAAACTGCCAAGCAAACTCGCCACTATCACTGCCATCGCCAGCGTCAACACAGTTAGTTTCCTTTCGTCAGCCGACGCTGTGCTTGAGTGACGAGAATGTCTTGGGAATGGACAAAATGTTCGTCTTGGTCATTGCTGACTTCGATGTCGATTTGCCACAAGCCATCCGCAGCAAAGCAGTCTTCGGCAACAACAACGCCACTGGAGTTTGCACCAATCGAAAACGTTTTCACATCCGCGGCGCGTGCGTAGTGATACATGCGAACGGTTCCCGACGCGATTTGCACCGGCTTGCCATCGGCGTCGGTCAAAACGCCCTGCAGAGTAGCGCCGTGTTGCCCCGGGATGGGGACTAACGCGATATTCCAACCGAGTTCGCGTGAGACGCTTTCGGATTTCCTTTGGTCGTCCCAGTCGAGCGATTTCTGGTAATAATCGGGAAGGACCGCGGCCGACGGATCGCCGGTGGCCAGCATGATTGCGACCACCCCCACGGCGACTTGCAGTGTCAGCAGTCCGACCACCAATCCGCCCCAACGAATGGCGGCGTTGCGATTGGCAATGCGGTTGAATTCCGGCGTCGGATTCGTTGTGGTTGGGTTTTCCATCATCGTCGTGGACCTAGTAGTTGCATTTTAAGTGTGCGCTGGTTGCCCGCGTCATCGCGAATTCGCAGTTCTCCTTCGACGTTGCCCCCTGGGCCGAACACTTTGCCCGGAATTTCGACCACCAACGGAACAAGTTCGGTAGCGTTGCTTTCCAGCTTAGGAGTCTCGTCACCGATCTCGCGAATGATCGCCGTTTCCGGCTTCACAATTTCAACGGTGTATTCGCGAGACTCGTTGGTGCGGTTAACTAACCGCAGCCGGAATTGGTTGCTGACGTTGCCAGTGACATGGCGGTGAAAGGGGCTGCCCTTGCCGCGAATCAAACGGGCGTCAAAAGCGTATTTTGTCGACAAAACGGCAAGGAATCCGATGCCCACGACCAACAATAACGCAGGATAAGCGACGGTGCGCAAGCGAAAGAATTTTGGCTTCTTCCCATCCAGGGCGTCTTGGGAACTGTAGCGAATCAGCCCCTTGGGTTTACCCACCTTGGTCATCACGTCGTCGCATGCATCGATGCACTGAGTGCAGTTAATACACTCCAATTGCAATCCTTCGCGAATGTCAATCCCGGTCGGGCAAACGCGAACGCACTGGTGACAATCGACACAATCGCCGGCGCCGTCACCGGCCACATGTTTCCCTCGCTTGCGAGGCTCGCCACGTTTCGTGTCATACGCGACGATCAAGCTTTGCCGATCCAGCATCACCGATTGAAAACGCCCGTAAGGACAAGCGATCAAACAGAGTTGTTCACGGAAGAATAGAAAATCAAACAGCATCAATCCGGTGGTGAACCCCATTACCATAAAGGCGGCGGGGTGTTCGATCGGAGAGCTTTGGATCCACTCTGCGAGCCGATCGGTACCGACAAAGTAGGCTAAAAACGTGTGGGCGAGAAACATGCACAACACCACGTACACGGCCCAGCGGGCAATCCGGCGCCAACCTTCGATCGGCTGTTTTGCTTTACCACCTTTGCCCACGGTGCCCTCGAACCAACGGTCGATTGGCCGGAACAAGTATTCCATGTAGACGGTTTGAGGACAGGCCCAACCGCACCAAATCCGCCCCGTCAGCGCGGTAGCAAAGACGATGCTCAAGAACACACCCAACATCACCAGCGCCAACAGCAACGTGTCGGTCGGCAAGAAAACGTGTCCGAGGAAAACAAATCGTCTGGCTGGCACATCCAACAAAATCGGCGGCAGTCCTCCGATGCGAACGTGAGGCAATGCGACGAAGAAGGCGACTAGAGCGTAGGCGATCCAGCGTCGCCATTTCCACCAAAACCCGGTCGACAATGTAGGCCGCAGCCAGCGCCGTGAACCATCTTTTTCGAGCGTACTAAGCACGTGCTCGGGTGACTCGAGCATACTGCTGTCGTTTTTTTCGTCGCCTGAAATCACCGGCAACTGTTTTGCATCATTCATCGTTACGCCTCCTTAAATAGAAGCGGAAATAACTGCATCGGTTCGTTTCATTTCGTAATGTTTCTCGAACGTGATGCGTATGCGGATCGATCCGCGGTGGCGACGATTCCCCCTCATCAGGGTTTCAGTCGCAGGAATTGCCCGGCGAAGCAGGCAATTTAGTTTTTAGGTCGATTCCTTTTCAGCCGCCGTCACAGTGGCGTCTTCGCTTGCATCTTCCTTTGTTTCTTCAGCGGCGGCATCAGGGGTTTCTTCCGCT
>CAXBHV010000218.1:0-8108 GCA_963974855.1 uncultured Rhodopirellula sp.
CGCTTCCAGTCGATCGCCAGTCGCTATTTTGACCACCGTGATTATCGGCATGATTTGATCACGCAGCGTGAACGCGCGTTGACCAAGTTTGACGTTCGCGTCGGAGATCGAGTTCGCTTTGTTCACGATGGACACTACATGCTCGGGCGCGTCAATCGCATCACGCGTCGGGCAACCGTCTTGGTCGAAAATCAAAAAGGGGAACGGTTCAGTGACGGTGGTCGCTACGTCCGCTACTACGTGCCACTCGAAAAACTAACCAAGGTAAACTGAGCCCAAGGTGAATTAGCGAAAAGGCATTCGTAGGGCATCATCCCCGTCGCGGATTGTCGCTACACCAAGATCTCCTCGACGACACGGCCTGCAACATCGGTCAAGCGGAAATCGCGTCCCGCGTACGGGTACGTCAAGCGAGTGTGATCAATCCCTAGCAAGTGCAAGAGGGTCGCGTGCAGGTCATGCATGTGCACGCGATCGGTCCGAGCGTAGTAGCCGAAATCATCCGTTTCGCCATACGCGAACCCGCTCTTAACTCCGCCTCCGGACAACACCATCGTAAAGCCTTGGGGGTTATGGTCGCGTCCATTTTTGCCTTGCACCACCGGTGTTCGGCCGAACTCGCCACCCCACACAACAAGCGTTTCGTCCCATAAACCACGGCGTTTTAGGTCACGAATCAATGCCGCGACTGGCAAGTCTGTGGCGGCCGCGTTTTTGTTGTGACCGTCTTCTAGATTGCCATGCTGGTCCCAAACTTGTCCGCTGCTGACACTGATGAATCGCACACCCGCCTCGGCCAATCGACGCGCCAACAAACAACCGCGGCCATACGAATCGGTCGTCTTTTCGCCAATCCCATAATCTCGCAGCGTTGCTGCGGATTCGTTATTCAGGTTCATCACCTCGGGTGCAGCATTTCGCATTCGCGATGCCAAGTCGACCGCTTCGATTGCACCTTCGATTTCGCGATCCGAACCACTGCGGGCCAAATGCCGCTGGTTCATCGCTTGAATCAAATCGAATCGATCGCGCAAAGATGGCTCGTCCTCGCTGCTGTCAAGAAACGGAATCTTGCCATCGCCGAATCGGCCGTTGCGTCCGATCACAGTCGCTTGGTGCATCGCCGGCAGAAACGCGGCGCCGTAGTTACGGGGGCCGCCATGTGCCGTCGCGGGCGAGATGGCCACATGCGCTGGCAAGTCGGGATGCCCGCTGCCCAACGCGTAACTGATCCATGCTCCCACGCTCGGTCGCACCAGGTTGTCGCTGCCAGTGTTGACCATTCCGACGGCTTGTCCATGCGATTGCCCTTTGGTGTGCATGCTGCGGATCACACACATCGAGTCGATTTCGGACGCCATGTGAGGCAGCAAGTCGCTGACCCAAAGTCCCGATTCGCCGCGTTTTTTGAATTTCCACGGCCCGTTCATCAGCGTCGGCACCGCGTCAATATTCGGTGGCAACGCAAACGGCAACGGCTTTCCATCCTGCTTCGCTAACATCGGTTTGTAATCGAACGTGTCGATGTGACTCGGACCACCGTGCATGAACAAAAAGATCACACGTTTGATTCGCGGCGTAACATGAGGCACTTGGATTGCCGCAGCGGAGCAACGCGAAACAAGCGATGGGGCCGAAACCACGAGCGACCCCAGTCCGATGCCAGCTGCCGTATTGAAGCGTCGTCGTGAAAAAGTCATGTTCGTATCTTGGGTTACAGGCGGGGTGAATTCGAGGACGGCATGTTCAAGCGGGGCGAGTGTGGTGGAAAGGGGATGCTAGTCGAGTAATCGGAATTCGGTCGAGGCGAACATCGCGGCTATAAACGCATGCCATCGCGAGGTCGAAGTCTCATGGCCTGCGAAAAATGCGGTGGCAAGTTCACGGTCCTTCGCCGTTGGCATCCTCTGAAAACAACATCGATAGGCCTCTTCGATCCGAGCCGAAAAATCGGAGTGATTACTGCAGATTCGCTTTGCCGTCGACTCGGACCACTGCTTGATTTCGGGGCTGTTGATCAACACTAACGCTTGACCAGGAACATTTGTGGTCGGACGTTTGCCCACCAGCAGGTCGGGATCCGCCGAGTCCAATGCTGTCACCAATGCCGGTACATAACCGCGGACAACCGGCATATACAGGGTGCGGCAGGACTGTGAAAACGAACCGATCTCGGAGTTGCTGTCGCTGTTGTTGTTCGAAACGAGCGTCCCCATCCCCTTCATCGGTTCATAACGAGGGTTGCGATCGAGTTGGTTCGCGGCGACGAGCATCGCGTCGCGGATCGCTTCGGCGGGCAATCGACGGCGGTGGACGCGCCAAAGAAGGCGATTTTCAGGATCAATTTCACTCGAAATTGAGTTCATTGAGGACGATCGCTGGTACGCTTGCGTCGTGACGATCCGCCGGATTAACGGTTTTAATTGCCAACCACCTCGTAGAAAATCAGACGCTAGAAAGTCGAGTAATTCAGGGTGCGACGGACGTTCGCCCTGCACGCCAAAATTATCGACAGTCCGCACGATCCCTTCGCCCATCAGATGCATCCAAACGCGATTGACAAACACGCGAGACACGAGCGGATTGTCTGGATCGGTCAACCAATCGGCCAATTCCAAACGTCCGCTGCCCTGAGGGGACGCAATTGTGGCGGTCCCGCCGCTACAGACTTGCAAGAAGCCGCGATGCACAACGTCGCCCAAGTTGGCCGTCTCGCCACGAATATGAATTGGGCAGTCCGCAATTGTGTCGCTGCTTCGGTCTCGCGGTGCCATCGCCAACGGTAGCGGCTCGGGTGGATTCTTTTTCAGCTCCGCGAGCTTGGCTTGAACCTGTTCTCGTTCGTTGCTTTTTTGTTTGACCGCTTGGGCGATGCGAGGATCCGGTTTCGGTTTGTCTGCTGACTCGCTCGTTGCGTCCACCTGCAAAAATTGGATCGCGTCTACGATCACATAACCGTCGGTATTGGCGTTGCGGATCGTGACGATGGCCTCTTGATCTGCGTTGAACTGGAACTCACCAAGCGAATTCCAGATTTCGTCGATTGCCGCGGTTCGTTGGTTGATAAACAAATCATGGACACCGTTTGCATCCTTGATCGCGACGGGAACCTGCGATGCACGATTGGAGCCCGGCGAACCTGCTAGCCGGATTTCATAGCGTCCTGACTTAGGCAGACGCACGGAAAATTGAATCGAGAGCTTTCCTTTGTCCGCATTGTTATCGTGCACATATCCTTTGGACACAAAGGTGTGGAAAAGCGTTGACGCTTTCCATAGCCCCGTCTTTTTGCCTTCCTCGTCATCGATCACGATCCCGGGGTGAGTGGTGCGTTCTTTCAGTGCCGATAATTCTTTGTCGAGTCGCTTCACACTATCTTCGAGCGATTTTTGTTGTTGCTTGTGATCCGCCAACGCTTTTTTGTGTTTTTCGCTGGTCGGCAGTGGCGTCTTATTCCACGTGCTGACGTACTGCTGGCTTTCTCCGTTGAGCGTTTGGGTGCTGCGGAAAATCCCGGCCAGCGCGTAGTAGTCTCGCATCGGCACAGGATCAAACTTGTGGTCGTGGCAGCGAGCACATCCCAGCGTCAGTCCTAAAAAAGCACGTCCAACGGTGTCGATCTGTTCGTCGACCACATCCATCTCGAGCTTAACTTTGTCGCGTTCGCTCAGCATCTTCGTCCCCAACATCAGAAACGTCGTGGCAACCAGGTTATCCCAACGCTGCGAATCGCTTGACGTGGGTAAAAGGTCGCCGGCGATCTGTTGCTGGATCATTTCGTCAATGGATCGGCCGTCGGCAAACGAGCGAACCAAATAGTCGCGATAACGCCAAGCGTCATGATGTGTTGCGTTGAAGTCGGCTCCGTTGCTGTCGGCGTACCTCGCAAGATCCATCCAGTGACGAGCCCAATGTTCGGCAAACCCCGTTGAGCTCAACAGTCGATCGACAATCTGGTTCCAATGTTGTGGGGATGGATCGTGTTGCCACGCTTTTTGTAATTCGATACTCGGAGGAAGTCCGGTGAGATCAAAGCAAAGTCGTCGCAGGCGAACTTCCGGCGATGCCAGCTGATTGGCGTCAATCTTCGCTTGCTCGAGTTTCTCATCTAAAAAACAATCGATCGGCGAACTGCGGAAACGATTAGGTTCGCCCGACGCGGAAGCAGCGAGCATTTTTTGTTTTGATGTGATCGCGATGGGAATCGCCGGAGCTTCGATCGGGCGAAACGCCCAGAACTGTTTACCCGCTTCGATGTCGATCGCGGGCTTCGATTGAGGAATCGCGAGCGGCTGTTCTCGCGGATCAATCGCTCCTGCGGAAATCCATTGTTCGAAATCCGCAATCACCTGGGCTGGCAACCGTCCTTGGGGCGGCATTTCAGTCGATTCATAGCGGATGGCAGAAATCAACACACTCGCCTTGGGGTCACCCTGCACAATGGCGGGGCCACTGTCACCGCCGCTCATCATCCCGCCCGATGAATCTAGTAATAACGATCCGCCAAGATCGTCCGAGCTCGATGAGTGGCACTCGTAACAATGTTCAACCAGCACCGGGCGGATGCGGCTTTCAAAAAAGTCGACCGATCCTGGTTCCTGAGAACACGCAGTCAGCGAAAGAAAAGCCAACTGAAAAACAAACCCAGCGAACAGAATGACACGACCATTTATCGAGGTGGGGACTGTGGCCATGGCGTAAGTCTATCGAGTGCAGGGCGGGGATTGACGTCGATGGAGGTGGGAGCGGCCGTGGACGCTACTTATGGGCGTTTCGGCACCCTCCTAGGTTAGCACAAACGGTTCATTCCTGCACAATAGAAATGAAATTCGCTACCCGTTTCCGTGACGGCAACGTGGTCGCTGACACCGCCGACCGTCTCCCTGTTTTGTTCCATCACACCAACGAATTCGACTTCCATGAAGATTCTGATTTTGACCGGCGCCGGAATTTCGGCTGAATCGGGCGTGCCGACCTTTCGTGACGCCAATGGATTATGGGAAGGGTACCGATTCGAAGACGTCGCCACTCCCCAAGCGTTCCAGCGGAATCCGGCCTTGGTTCACGATTTCTATAACCAGCGGCGCCGTAGTTTGTTGGACGTTCAAATCCAACCCAACGCAGCTCATCGAGCCTTGGCTGAATTCGAAGCGGGGCATCAGGACGATTTTTTACTCGTGACGCAAAATATCGATGATCTGCACGTTCGCGCGGGAAGCAAGAATGTGTTGGCGATGCACGGGGAACTTTTGAAAGCCCGCTGCGTTCGCACGGGAGAAGTTTTTCCGTGGCGAGACGACCTCGATGAATCGACACCCCATCCGACTCGACCTGAGATTCGCGGAACGCTTCGTCCTCACGTTGTTTGGTTTGGCGAAATGCCATTGGGCCTTGATCAAATCGAAGAAGCGGCGAACCAAGCCGACTTATTCATCGCGATCGGAACCTCTGCGGTCGTCTATCCCGCAGCTGGCATCGTCCGGCAAACCAAGCCAACCTGCCGGAAAATTGAGATCAATCTCGACGCCACGCCAAACTCCGGTCAGTTCGATGAATCGATTCGAGGAAAAGCGAGCATCGAAGTGCCCGCGTTTATAAAAAGCCTGAATGTCAGTTGAGTAAGCAAGGGCCAAAGAAAAAATCCCGACTGCCTCGTCGTATGACGCAGGCAGAGCGGGATTTCAATTTCACCGATAACTTTGGAATCGTCTTGGCAGACTATTTGATCTTGAACAGTTCGACAACAAAATGCAGGGTCGCGTTTGGCGGAATTGCACCTCCAGCACCCCTTGCGCCATAACCAAGCTCCGATGGAATCTCGAGTTCGATCATTCCACCTTCGCCGACGAGTTGCATCCCTTCGGTCCAGCCTTTGATCACACCGCTCAATGGAAACGAAATCTTTGATGCACGACGATAGGAGCTGTCGAAAATCGAACCGTCATCCAGCCAGCCTTTGTAATGCACTTCGACGCTGTCTTTCGCGGTCGGTTTGGCTTTATCGCTCTTGCGGAGAATGCGGTACTTCAGCCCTGAGTCCGTTTTCTTGAACTCAGGCTTCGCATCGTCATCGATCGCACCCGGCTTTTCTTTTTCTTGCGGATCGACCGGGCCTGGCTTCAGTTTCGATTCTTTGTCTTCCGAAGGGACTTCGTCGCCATTAGCGCCGACCGTCATGGAAACGAATAACAACAACAGCAAGGCGGTTTTCAGCATGCGAAACATCCTAAACAGAGAAAGTTGGTGAATTTGCGATCGGCAAATCATAGCAGAATGCAAACTCAGCGTGTGCCGGATCAGGTGCCGGCAAGTGACCCAGTTCCGGCGGATGCGAATGTTTGCCCATAGCGAAAGTCGCGATGACGCTCAGCGGTGTTGCGAAAAACGGAAACCGACAAGAGGAGGCATTTCACCCGAACCGCTGCGACAATTCGCTGCATGCACTCGGGAATCGCCCGGTCGCCAACGAGACTGTCGCCAATGAGTCTCAAGTTCGGAAATGGGAAAGCGGCGCGGCAGTGTATACAATCGTTCGCAATCGATAATCCAAGCGACTAACAACTTCGCTTCACTCCAAGAGGTTACTCATGAAATTAAACGGCTTTGTTGCTGGTCTCTGCATACTTATTGCCATTGCAGCAGCGAGAGCGGAGGCGGATCAGGTCCAACCGGCCGCTCCGTTTGTATTGGGGTATGCAGATCAAGTCAGCGTCGCTGCGGGTGAAGAGATTTCATTTCACATTTCGGCCAGTGGCGACGAATTTGACATGCGGGTCGAGCGAGTCGGAGCAGAGCGAACCAAGGTGCTCGAGAAATCGCAAATTGCCTGCGCAACCCATCCCATTCCTGATCGCGCCTCGTCGCATGGGTGCAATTGGCCGGCCGCGCTGACAATCACGGTCCCTAAGGATTGGGCCAGTGGTTACTACGAAGCATCGTTGACGTTAAACGCCGGCGAAAAGCCAGCTCGCAGCAGCCTTTTCTTCATCGTACGCGCTGCAGAAGCGGGAAAAAACACCAAGATTTTGTTGGAATTGGCGACCAATACCTACAACGCCTACACCAACTGGGGCGGGCACAGCCTGTACGGCTATCACGACCGGGATGGGATCCAAGGACACCGCGTCTCCTTTGACCGTCCGTTGCACTCGCAATTTAGTAATTGGGAGCTGCCGTTTGTAAAATGGGCTGAGCAAAATGGTTATACGCTCGACTACGCGTCCAACTGCGATCTTGAATTTCATCCCGAGATCCTCAAACAATACAAATTGGTGCTTAGTATCGGGCATGATGAGTATTGGTCCTCGCCCATGCGAGATCACCTCGAGCAATACATCACTGATGGCGGCAACGTCGCTTTTCTGACCGGCAATACCTGCTGTTGGCAAGTGCGTAGCGAAGACAACGGTCGAGCGTTGACCAGTTGGAAACAATCCTTCAATAGCGACCCTCTGTATCGCACGGGCGACCACAAACTGCTGAGCACCGCGTGGAGCCATCATCTAATTGGAAGACCCGAAAATCAACTAACGGGACTCGGTTTCTTGTGGGGCGGCTATCATCGCAGCCATGGTCAATTCATGGATGGATCAGGAGCCTTTCAAGTCCACCGCCCCGAGCATTGGTTGTTTGAAGGGACCAATCTAAAACGCGAAGACCAATTCGGAGGCGAACATACCATCGTCGGTTACGAATGCGATGGTTGCGAAATTGACTGGGTCGATGGGCTGCCCTTTGCAACCCATCGCGATGGCACGCCCGATTCGTTCACCATTCTGGCAACGTGTCCAGCACGTTGGGCGCCTGGCGATTGTTTCTGGTACGACCGCTTTCCGACCGACCGTGTTGGCAATGCAGTCTTCGGAACTTACACCCGTGGCGGCACGGTGGTCAGTGCCGGAACAACCGATTGGGCACACGGACTGGCAGGCAACGATCCAACCGTCGTCCAAATCACACATAATATTCTGGACCGTTTATCCACTCCGTAAAGCAATCTCGGTTCACCGCTGGGGCCTCGGTTTATGATGAGGGTGAAGCGTGCAAAATATATTTACCTCCCCTTTGGGGAGGTCAGAGTCGGCGGTAGCCGGCTCTGGGTGGGGCTC
>CAXBHV010000219.1:0-8090 GCA_963974855.1 uncultured Rhodopirellula sp.
GTCAATCGCATCGGGAGGACGAATGTCGTTGAGATCGCAGTTCGTCTGATGATCCGAGGCGAGTTGCCCACCGGACGCCAGAGCAAGCTGAGCGAAAATTTCGATCGCTCCGGCGATCGCCGACAACGTCGAAGCCGAGCTTGGTTGCGAGACGAGATAGAGCAAGCGGCGGATCCGTCGTTCGATGTTCAACAACGACATTCGTTGGCGAGGAAGCTTGCCGATCGGAATCATCTTTTCGATCTCCGCACACGGTGTGATCTTGTGAGGGTCGATTGCCAACCCATACAGCGATATCGGATGCCGCGGCGTATCGACGATCCGGTGACTCATCCCCTCGGGAATGAGAATACAGTCGCCCGAAACGCAATTCGACGCGTCGCCCGCGGTGGTTGCCCAATCTGCAGCAATCTGGCCGCTGCCCTCGCGAATGTAGAGCAGCTTGGGAAAGCGATGCTGAGTCTCGGTCATCGAAAACGACTCGTCATGCAAGCTTTCAAACACCCAAAGTCCCGAGTTCGACATCGTTTCCGGTACCGGCACGCTTCGCCGAGTGGTTGGTTGCGAGGTCATGGAAAGAGTTCTCAGCGGCGGTTGCGGCGGGATTTATCCCCGAATCAAAGCAGGTTTTCACCTGATGATCGCACGGAATGCCCAAATTGCAAGTCGATCGTGCGCAAATGGCGAAGTCGGGGAATCGAAAGGTGCCGATAATCACTAGCGTTGGAATTACTCGCACCGCTTTTCTGTCAAAGGCTCACAAATGACACAACTCACCAGTCTCCAAGTCGACGAAATTCCTGCGATTCGTCCGCGCCGCACCATTAGCGGAATGTCCGCCATCCTGTTGCCGCTGTTGTCGGGCACAGAAATCGATTGGGAAGGATTCCGAGGACACGTGGTGCGAACCGCGGATGCCGGATTGGTCCCCGCAGTCAACATGGACACCGGCTACGCCAACTTGATCACCGAAGCGCAACGAGAACAAGTGCTCGCGGAGACGCAAGCATTGATGGGGGGGCGAGAGTACGTGGCGGGTGTCTTCGTAAAAGATGCTCCGGATGACGCATTTGATTTTGATGCCTACCGAATCGGACTCGACCAAGTCCTCAAGTATGGTGGCACCCCGATTATCTTTCAGTCGTTTGGTTTGACCGAACAAGCGGACGACGAAATCGTCGAAGCGTATAACAAGATTGGTTCGCACGCAGGCGACTTCCTCGGTTTTGAGCTGGGCAAAATGTTTGCGCCGTTCGGAAAGATCTACAGCTTGGATGTCTATGAGGGGCTGATGGGTATCGAAGCGTGTCGTGGCGCGAAGCACTCTTCGCTGAGTCGTGAATTGGAGTGGCAACGCCTTCGACTTCGCGACGAAACTCGTCCGGACTTTAAAGTGTTGACGGGCAATGATTTGGCGATCGACATGGTGATGTACGGAAGCGACTACCTGCTCGGACTCAGCACGTTTGCTCCGGAAGCGTTTGCTCGACGTGATGCGATGTGGGCTGCTGGAGACTCTGCGTTTTATGAGCAGAACGACATTCTGCAATACCTTGGCTTCCTTGCCTTTCGCGACCCGGTACCTGCATACAAGCACAATGCAGCTCAATTCCTGCACGCCCGCGGCTGGATCAAGACACCGCTGACGTATCCCGGCAGCCCGGAACGACCCGAGTCGGATGTTGCAATCCTGCAAGACATCCTGGATCGCATCTCATAGTCGTTCGAAAAGCAGTTTTCGCAGCACCCGTAACTCGAACGTCCTTGCACTTATCAAACTACCAAGGCTCTCCATGAAGACTCTCACGATTGCCATGCACGGTGTCACCGGACGCATGGGAACCAACCAACACTACATCCGTTCGATTCTTGCGATCATGCGTCAAGGAGGCGTCGTCACCTCCGATGGGCAAACGATTCAGATCAAGCCCATTCTGCTGGGACGCAATGAAGCCAGACTGCGTCAATTGGCCGAAACCGTCGCCAATGAGGAGATCGGCCATCCCGTCGACTGGTCGACCGACGTGGATGCGGTGATTGCTGACGCGGCAACCGACATCGTCTTTGACTCGTCAAGCACGCAGATGCGAGCCACGATCGTTCGCCAGGCGATTGACCATGGCAAAGCCATCTATTGCGAAAAGCCGATTGCGATTGATGCCAAGGAAGCATTCAAGCTGGCCGATGAGTGCGAATCCGCGGGCGTGAAAAACGGAGTGGTGCAAGACAAACTGTGGTTGCCAGGGGTGCGGAAGCTGAGAATGCTTCGCGACCAGGGTTTCTTTGGCGACATCCTCAGCGTGCGAGGTGAATTCGGTTATTGGGTGTTCGCTGGCGACGAGCCGAACCAGACAGTCCAGCGTCCATCTTGGAATTACCGCCGCGAAGATGGAGGTGGGATGATGATCGATATGTTTTGCCACTGGCAATATCTGATCAATGATTTGTTTGGTCCGGTGAAACAGGTCCTTGCTCATGCGGTCACCGATCTTCCCGAGCGAATTGACGAAGCGGGCAAACCGTACAAGTGCACTGCAGACGACTCTGCCTACGCGTTGTTCCTGCTCGAGAATGGACTGACCTGCCAATTCAACAGTTCCTGGGCCACTCGTGTCCGACGCGATGACTTGTTGACTGTCCAGGTTGATGGGACTAAAGGATCGGCGGTTGCAGGCCTTCGAGAATGTTGGACGCAAAGTCTCGCGTCGACTCCGCGGCCGATTTGGAATCCCGACATCCCCCAGCCGATCAATTTTTATGAAGGCTGGCAAAAATTGCCGGACGCGACGCAGTACGATAACGCGTTCAAGATTCAGTGGGAACTGTTTCTCAAGCATGTAGCGACCGGCGCTGAGTTCCCGTGGTCGCTGCGTAGCGGTGCAGCGGGAGTATTGCTGGCCAATGCCGGCGAGTCCTCTTCTCGCGAACAACGCTGGGTCACGGTCGACGAGAAGGACGCATGATGACGACGCCCGAAACAGAAGTTGCCGCCCCCGAACGCAGTCGCTTGGCTGTTCACACGATGACGACGAAGCCGTTGTCACTCGCCGAGGCAGCAGATGCCTATTCGCAGCGTGGAATTGCCGGAATCAGTGTCTGGGTAGAAGCCTTGGAGGGACTGGCAACTTCGGCGGCCAAGCAAATCGTTGATGATGCAGGGCTGAAAGTACCAGCGCTGGTCCGAGGCGGTTTTTTCTGTGCATCCAGCGAATCAGAACGACATAAACGTGTCGACAACAACCGACACCTAATCGAGATAGCCGCAGAATTGGATGCGGAAATGTTGGTGCTGGTCGTGGGTGCAGAGCCCGGTGTTCCGCTGGAACAGCAACGGGGCTGGGTGCGCGACGGTATCGAGAAAATCTTGCCTGTGGCGGAGGCGGCAAACGTCAAATTAGCGATTGAACCTTTGCATCCAATGTATGCAGCGGATAAGAGTTGTATTAATCGCATCGCCGAAGCTCGCACGATTTGCGATCGGATTGACGATCCTTTCGTGGGCGTTGCGGTCGACGTCTATCATGTTTGGTGGGACCCCGATCTGAGTAGCGAAATCAAATTGCTTGGCGAAGCCGACCGTATCTTCGGCTTCCACGTTTGTGATTGGCGAGTTCCCACGCGAGATTTGCTTACGGATCGTGCGTTGATGGGCGACGGTTGCATCGACATCCGAGGTATCCGTGGCGAAGTGGAGGCCGCCGGATTTGGCGGCTGGATCGAAGTCGAAATCTTTTCCGAAGATCATTGGGCAAGTGACCAAGGGGATTACTTGGACAAGATCATTCAGCGTTATGAAACCGATTCGTAACATTATTCGTAGCGGAAGTCGTCAAGACTTTCGTTTCATTTGTCGACCAACCCGATACCCTCGCGCGCTTTCCATTGCGAAATGCTTCACAGCGCAACCGCTAGTTCAAGTGTCCCATTTTTTCGTTTTTTCCTTAATTGTGAGCCGACGGCGCTAGCCGCGGACCTTATTTTAGCAACGGTTTACCGAGCCGCGGCCCGACGCTAGCGCGTTCGGCTCACTAAATGGGACAGTCGAACTAGCGGGCTGTTAATTTAGGTATCGTTGCCTTTCGCTTCGCGAAAGTCGCACTCCAAAACGCAACTTTCGCGGAGCAAAAGGCGACTTCACGAATTGCCAATCAGATTAAATCAACAGTGGTGAGCCGTGGGCCGTAAGGCACCGGGTAGTGCACGGGCCCCGGTCGCTCGCGCTCGAGCGGCTCACAAAATCAACATGCCGCTAGTGCCAAATCAGGGACTCGTCGCCTCGTCCACTACCCCCCAAAGCGAGATATAACACAGCGCCACTACTTTGACGAGTGCAGACGAGTGCTGGACGCTTGTTCGTGTAGACGATTGGTCTGATAGGCTTCGATCAATCGATCGAGCATCTCGATCCGATAGCGAATCCGCTGGCCTCGCTCGGTATCACGGGTAGCCCGTGGTTTATCAAACACACGAATTTCCTGGACAGCAGGCACGATGTCGATCCCATCGCGGATCGCCGCATCGACCGACTCGAAATGATGGTGTTCGGCCAATCCGGTTGGGCTCTAGCACCAAAGTGTATCCGTAGTCGCCGTAAGCCTCCGAGAACGCTCCGTCGATCGTAATCGCTTTGCCACTGCGTTTCAGTGGTGATTCGCCTTCTTCGACCTTGACCGGCACATGGCCGTTCACGATCAATCCTCCCTCGGTTTCCATCCCGAACTCCGTCAAGACTTTGTCGCAGAATTCGGTTTCGTGAATGAGTGCGAAATAGGGATCCTTGGTTTCGCGATGCGGTGTCTTGTCTTGGATGAAGTCACGTTCGAACGTCGCAATCCGGTCCTTCCCAAACAACGGTGACCGTGGGCCACTCCACAGGTACCAAAGGAAATCCAGGTCCTCCTCAGCCGACTTTTCGACGGCGCGACGGACCACTTTCTCGATGCCTTCAAATAGCTCGCGTCCTGCGAGTGGTTGGCCATCGACCATCAACGGCAAAAACGAGCCCTCCGCATCGGACGGCACGCACCCATGAAAAATCAGGCATTCGTCTCTTCTTAGGTACATCGAACCATGGCCGACCATGAAACGCATTTGCTCATGCATCTTCTGGCTGTCCAAAAACGAGTGCTTCAGACACGCAAGGCACGCCGATTCCTCAGCAGTCAACTCATACGGGTTTTCCGGATCCACTGTCGGGAACAGATTGTCACGTAGATCGTAGGTTTGTCCCTCAATCTCAATCGTCCCACGCCCATGGTCGATCCGATGTAGCAAGCGTCGATGGTCCAAACCCCACTGTGGATTACGTTGGATCAACTGGCCTTCGAGCTTGAACTGCATCACGGCAGCCGCTTTTTGCATCCGTGCAACAACCTCATTGGGACGCATGCCCTCTCGCTTGGGCATGAAAAACGAGGCGGGGTCGTCGGCATAAACTGTGCGTGCGAGATGTTCAAGCGGTGTTAGCGGAACGCTGTAGCCTTCGTCCAATTGGCCAAGGCGGCGGTAACGCAGCGACACGCGAAGCACTGTACAAATCAAAGCCTCGTTTCCAAGCGACGCGCCAAGCCACAAAGCGTCATGATTGCCCCAAATGAACTCGACGTTGGGCTGACGACGCAGATAATCCACGACACGGTCGCCCCGTGGGCCGCGGTCCCAACAATCGCCACCAATGATCAGTTCGTCGACGGCCAGGTTACGAATCAGGCGTCCGAGCAGATGGATCAGGTGTAATGCTCGTCCACGCCGCACGAGTTCATCGAGCATCGCCGCAACAAACTCGGGCCCTCGATCGGTCGAGGGAGCGTGCAACATCTCTAGCAGTAGTTCACTGTACTCAGGCGGAAATAGATTCGTTGCCAGTCGCAGGCTGAAGTTTGAAACCAAGTGGCGAAGCAGTTCAAGCTGCGACTTCAGCATTCGAGTTGCATACGCTTTGACCTCTTCAGGTTGCTTCAACGTGTGTCGCAGACGCTCGGTAACTTCTGCGGGATAGAAGGTCAGTGTCAAAAACTCTGACATCTCATCAGCGTCCATCCTTCCCGAGAACATTTCTTCGACGAGCGGGCGGAGCGTTCCGGACGCGTTATTGATCACATGCTGCAGCTTCTTGTCCTCCCCGTGGATGTCGCTGATCACATGAACAGCACTTTTCGGCAACGTCTGCACCGCTGCAAGCCGCGCAACCTCCGCAATAGCTGCGTCGACATTTGGATACTTCACTGCAAGCAGTTCCAGTACCGAGAGGTCCGCTTCGGGACGCTTAAAGGACAGTGACGTGTTGAGCATGGGTCATTACGTGCGAAGAAGAGATGAAGACTGTAGAAGAGGAGAATAGGAAGCCAAGCAGGAAGCAACTTGGTTCGCTAAAGGCAGCCTGGCAAAACGAGAACCTCAACAGTAAACCGTCGGTTCCGGCTTACCTAAGTTGTAAGGCAAGAAACCAGTCGGGGCTAGCGAGGTCGGCTCACAAAAACGCAATCGCAAGCGTTGTGAGCGGCCGCTATGAGTTAATCTTCGATGCCGCTATTTAGTCAGCGTGACTGGCTTTCCGCTCTTCGGATTTAGCTCGATGCTCTTGATGGTCGTGACACCGCCGGGGACTTGCACCCGCACATGAATAATCTTCGCTGCACCTGGCAATTGAGTTTCGACGGTCTGCCAATCGTCCGAACTGGCAACACCGACACTGACTCGTTTTTCCGGCATGAAATCTTTGTCGCCCGATTCTCGCCACGAAATACCGAGTTCGCCCGTTGTGTCGTTTTTTATGACGACTTTGACAGAAACAGGGCCCTCTAAATTCAAACCAGCGCGTGTGATAAAGGGTTTTTGCTTCTTTCCGGATTTTCCAGCAATAATCTGAACCCCGTCTGCACTCGATTTCATCTCACCGCTCCGTACGATCCACGGAACGTTTGAGCTGCCCGAAGGCGTTGACACTGATTTGCTGCGAAGCGGTGCAGCCGGCTTTCCGTCCAAGTAAAAGTCGAAATAGTCGGATGCCGCTTTGGACATCTCCTGAGTCGCGAGTCCTGGAGGACTCAATTCGCTGGCCCATGCCGACAATTTGCCTCGCAATCGGGTGGCAATCTCAGGATGCGTGCGGAGAACGTTATGTTGTTCTTCGATGTCGTTACTCAAGTCGTAGAGATACTCGCGATCGCCACCGCGAAGCAGTTTCCAGTTGCCTTCGCGGATCGCCGACTGTGCTGTCCAACGCCACATCAACGCGTCATGCGGAGGAGTCGTAAGCTGACCGGTCAAATGCGGAATCAGGTTGACACCGTCGAGGTCGCCGGGTTTCGTTTCCAGGTTCGCGATCTCGGCTGCGGTTGCCGCTACATCAAGCGCACTGACGGGATGGTCATAGATTTGTCCGGCGGGAATTGTGCCTGGCCACGCGATCACGAACGGCACATGCATACCGCCTTCGGACAGCATCCCCTTTTCGCCATTGAGCGGATCGTTTAGCGAGCCATCCCAGCCAGGACCGCCACCGGGGGCGTCTAGCTTGTGAATCTTTAGCGGAGCCCCATTGTCACCGATGTAGAAAATAAGAGTTTTCTCCGTCAGCTTATGTTTCGCCAGTGAGTCGGTGATCAATCCCACGCCGTCATCCACCGCAGACAGCATTGCCAGGGCCTGGCGACGTCGCTCGGGCATCTTCCCCGGAAAGCGGTCGAGATACTTTTGGGGTGCGTCCAATGGCACATGCGGTGCGCGATAGGCGACGTACAGAAAGAATGAATCGTCCTTGTATCGCTCGATTAACGCTGCGGCCGCTTTGCTACAGCCGTCCACGTGATACATCGTAGGAGGCAAATTCGACATTTCGCGATCCGTACCCTCGAGCGTGATGTTCGCCGCGAAGGGACGTTGAGCATTCTGGTTGAACACGTGCTTGAACCCGTGATCCGTGATCTTGGGGCCAGTGCCAAGATGCCATTTGCCGAATTGGGCAGTGATATAGCCAGAATTTTGAAGTCGTTCGGCGATCGTCAACTCGCGATCAAAACCGTCAAGCGAATCCCCATTCGCTTCGACACCGAATCGCGACTGAAACTTTCCAATCAACAATCCGGCTC
>CAXBHV010000220.1:0-8064 GCA_963974855.1 uncultured Rhodopirellula sp.
TCAATTAGCCAATGAAATCACGGAGGTCCAAATTCCAGACTTGATACCAACTGCGGAGGATGCTGGTTTGATTGATGCCGACGCATACCTACCAATGCCACGTTGATCGACGGACGTGTTCTGGAACAAAGTTGTCTTGGTGCGATCTGCGAAAAAACAGTTCTTCGAGAATGCCGAAGAACATTACCGCGCGCAACGCAACTTGATACAACGGCATCAACGGCGCGGCCAAACCAACGCTCAAGTCGCGACGGCGATCGTTGGAATAGCACAGCAGGACGGCTATCTGAATCGCGTCCAATACCAAGAAAACCAGGTAATACAAGAAGAACAGCTTCCACGTGTCGTCGTTGGCGTGAACGCACAGCCATCCGATGTATCCCCAGCAGACAAATTGCAAGAACAGATTAAAAGTCCAGCGATCCGCCAACATGGCGAGGTTGCTGATGCAGAAGTTCTTGGACAACGGATTTGCTAAATCAACATGCTTGCGGCATTCCAACGTAATCACTGCCCACTCCCAACGGCGACGTTGCTTGATCAACGCATTAGCGACCGTCGGCACATTTGTAAAACACTGGGCGTAGGGCGCGAACCCAATTTGATAGCCTGATTTTCGTATGCGGAGTGCTAAATCACCATCTTCGCCAGGTCCAACGTCCCATCCACCCGTTCGCAACAAAGCCTCGCGACGGAAAGCGCCAAACGCTCCGGAAACGATTCCCAATGTTCCGACCCGATCAGCAAATAGACGGCCCAAAAAGATGGATCGCAGGTACTCTAACCCTTGCATCCTCGTCACTAAATTGGTGTGCGCGTTCCGAGCCATGACGGCTGCGGATACGGCGCCGACCTTCGGGTTACGAAACGGTTGGACAATTTCCCAAATCGCGTTTTCGCCCACGTGCGAGTCACTGTCAACGCCGATGATAATCTCGGCGTTTGTGAACGGTAATGCGAAGTTAAGTGCCGACGATTTACCGCCGCGATTGCGTTTTCTCAGGACGGTCACCCCCGCGTGATCACGCGCAAATTCCGTCGCCACCTGGCTCATCGTGTCACGCGATCCGTCGTCAACCACGATGATTTCCAAACGTGGATAGGTGTTCCATACTGACCGTAGCGTATGAGGTAATGTTTCGGCTTCGTTCAAGCCGGCGATGACGACACACACCGATGGGCACTGTCCAAACCGCTGCACTGGCCGGTTGCCCAGCAATACGCAGCCGAATTCACGGGCAAAATCGCACAGCCAAATAGCCAGCGAACCTAACGAATATCTCAGACTATCGAACAATAGCAGCGGCAGCAGAGCAGCCAGCAGCTGATCAGTTCGCAGCGACGAGATCCAATAGCTCCAATCGGTTAACACGATATTCTACCATTTCCTTTTCAACAGTTTGGTCTAATGCACATTCGTCACCACAACTACCGCACCGTGCGATTGTCAACAGTTCTGTGTCGGACCATTGGCACTCGAGGCACTGCAGTGGTCCGCCAAGGTATTCAAAGTCCGAACCCACGACCAATTTTTTTGTAAGGCATTTAGGACATGCCAGTTCCGCGCCATGGCTAAAGCAGGCGACGTGATCGACGTGAGCACAGGCAAAGTGATGAATCATACGTTGCGATTCCACCTCGACTGACCCGCAGTTTCGACATCCGCGTCGAAATGTCGGTAGCGAACCGCAAGCTCGACACACCAGAACACGGTCGAGCAATCGCGACTGCAACACGCCCAACGACACCCACTGATCCAACACAGCCGGTGGCAGTTTTGTGTGAAAGGTAAAATCCTGCGGGTCCAGTGTCGGCGTCAAGTTTTCGTCCGATAGAGGATCGTCGTCGGGAGCAACGAATGATGCAGAGATATGTAGCCCCAATCCGGCTTGTGATACATACCTCGAAACAACCGTCGTAAACCCCAATTCGCCGTTCTCTCTTTCGATTCCCAACAACCATTTTGAAGTCGCTGGCCGTGAACTTGTGGCCAATTCGAAGGTTACGCTGTTTTGGCCGATTTCAATCGTTATTCCTTCGGCAGAGTGGCCCACGTCGGGAGAATTGTCGTGCAAGATGGGGATGGCAAAGACTCCCCGAGTCAACGCATACCGCGATTCGTCTGATTCGACACCGTAATTCTTACGGTTCATCGGAAAGTGTGGAGCTTTCAACGGCGCATTGGGCCCTGAGAACGCAGAGGAATTGACGGCATCCGAAGCCACCCCCACAAAGAACTCAGTTTGAACCGGCAGTGTTTCTCCCGAGTGGTTAGCAGTGGAATGTCTTGGTTGATCGATAGAGGTGTGCATGATTTGATCTTTGATAGTGTTGTGAGAGTTGGCAGCGGAGTCATTCGCGGACATTAAGCGACAGCGAATCAAGAATGAGCGTAGTGGACGAGGCACCGAGTCCCACAATCAGAGGACTCGTTGCCTCGTCCACTACCATTTAGCGCCTCTTATTAGTTTGCGGTCGCTAACGAAAAACGTGGAACATCAATTTCGCTGCCCAAATACAGTAGTGACTCGATGTTCTTGACATCGCAAGGCTGAAGGTAGACTGGCAACAGCTTCTCATTCTTGCGGTAGTAACGTTCGATGTTAGGCGGTGCGTATTCCAACTGTTCGCCGATACGTGTAATGTGGCAGCGAAGGCGTTTCAGGCCCGGACGAATATCGATCTTCACTTCGTCCCCGACCCGCAGTTTGTCCGCGTTGTTTTGCGAGAAATACAAAACCGGTTCGATCGTGGCGTCTTCTAGAATCTCCATGACGGTTTCCGAGGCATTGGCGTAGTCGCCCGAAAAACGACGTACTTTGAGCACCGTTCCGTTCACCGGCGAACAGATTCGCCCTTGTTGTACGACTTCTCGCAGGCGAACTAATTCGGCTTGCAGATTACTGATATGCAGAATTGCGGGCTGAATGGTTGCCGACGCGTCGTCTGCAAATTGTTCATAAATCTCAACTCGCTTTTTCATTTCCGCTACAGCTTCGGTTTGTTTTTCTAACTTCGCTCGCAGACCGTCGACGAGGTAACTCGCGTTTTCCAAGTCTTTGTTGCGCACCGCCATCTCGTTCTTTTCTCGCGTCGCCCGCAAGCGTTGCAATTCGCTTTCGGCCTGCAACAACTGAGTGCGTTGGCTTGAGAGTTCTCCGCACATTTCGTAGTACTCGCCAAGCGCTTTCTGGTTCCGGTCACCACGCAATTGCGATTGCCAGCGCATCTCTGAGACCTTTGCCTCTAACGTTGCTTGGGCAAGTTTCAGAGCGTCAGCGACTTCCGCTGTCCGTTGCTCTTGCTCGATATTTGTGACCGTTAGCAGCACCTGCCCTTGCCGAACGGAGTCGCCTTCGCGCACCTGCAACGTCAGCACGTTTCCATCCCAGGGCGGCGTTACTTGCAGGACTCTTCCCTGAACAACTCCGTGCGATTGGTATCGCAGTTGCCAATCCCAAACAAAATACCCAATGGCCGTGCACAAGCAGATGAGCAGCGAACCGGTAAACAGACTTCTCTTGGGCCGTATTGGAACCGGGGTAATCGGCGCCGGGGGTCGCGGTGGACTGGGGGATCTTCGCGGCCTGCATTCAGATGCTTGGCGAATTCCCCGCCAATTGGACTGCGACGAATGGCTGCTTCCGTTATCCGTCGCAGTTCGTCGTGAGGTCGGTGCACCGACTGACTCTAACTCGGCAACGCTGTCCCGCGAATTATCTTGGTTTTCTGGCGGTTGCATGTCTTGTTCCTTAAATGTTTCATGGTTGTGCCCCATTCAATTCAATTAAACGCATGCCCCTTTTGTAATGCGACTGATGTCGCTTACGAAAAACCGTAGCTCTCCCGAATTGCCGAAGCGAAAAAGCATCATCCAAGTTGCCTAAACACACCAGTGCATTCGACTGTTACGACGGCTATTCCGGTTATGCAGGCCAAGCTCATTCTGAGGTGTGGTTCGGCGTCCCTTCCTTAATTGATAAAAACGTTGTGACCCGCATCAGTTCAATCGCAAGGAGTCTCTGTTCGTTAAGAATGGCGTTATCAGAACGATCCAATAATCATGCAGACGGAACTTATTCGTCTCGACCGCCGGCGACTTGGAATTTCAATCGGATGTCGCGACGATTTCCGGGGGGGGCAGCTAAGAATTTTGATAACTTCTCGGGCGTTGTCGAAACATCAACCAAGTACGCCCCGTTCGAAGGAACATCTCAATGAAATTCACTAAGCTTGTCGGCATCGCATTGTTTGCCACCATGCCCGTAGCCATGGTTCAAGGCGATGAGGCGAAAAACAAAGGGGTTATCTTGCTGAACCCTCAAGAGCATGAAAAAGTGGAGCAAGTCGTCCAAGTTGCTGGCAGGGTTCTGGCGCCAGGTTATCCCGTTGTGCTAGTCAGGGCCGATCAACCCGGCTGTCGATGGTGGGCACAAGAACGGCCGAAGAAGATATCTGAACGCATCTTCAAAGCCTCCGCACAAATCGGAAACGGCGATTCAATCGACGGAAGCCGTTTTCAAATTGTTGTTTTGATGGTACCGACGGCGGAAGGCAGAGAGCTATTTGAACCTGGAACGTCTTTTCGAGAATTGCCTCCAGACTTGGCCCGCTCGGTGGAAACAGTCGTGATCCTGAAAAAGCCCGACGGCATCTTGGGAAAACCGAAAAGGATCCTGACGAAACTGGAAAGTCTCCCCGAATTAAAGCAAGTAAGCTCGGCATCGGAACAACCTGAATTGATCCAAAACCCAACCGAAAACAGTCAAGTGGAACGAGCCAATTTGGTCACGTGTTCCTCGTTGGATGAAAGAAAGCCCGTTATCTTGGTTCGTTCGACTCAAGCCAATGACAGTTGGTGGGTGCAGGCCGCTTCCTCGCCTGACGGAAAAAATCGTTTTGTTTCGTCAGCTCGATTTGGCAATGACAGTACTCCCACAGGCACTCGATTTCGGATCGTAGCCATCTATCCCAATGCGGAGCAAGCGAAAAATCTCCGTGCTGGAATGTCGCTTGAACAACTACCTGCAGGCGTTGCTCGATCAGCCGAAGTCGAAGTCGTTCGTGTTAATTCGTCGCAGATAACCATGACGAACGTGGATGCTCGGTAAGAAGAACAGCGGAATGCAATTCGAAAGCCACGCCGACGGGGCATAGCGAGGTGATTCGAAGCGTTCTGCCGATGCAGGGGCAAAATTATTAGTGGCGCGATTTTGCGCTACATATGAAGGGGCAGACATACCTTTGTCATTAACCGTCACTTTCACCTCTGGAGAAACTATGAATCATTGCCCTGGTCCACTAGCCGTCGGCCCGACAGCTGAAAATGCTCAAACATCGGTCGTAGCCTGTTTGCAAAATTCGCCTGCAAACGACAGCGCGGTCTGCCCTGCGACAAGCCTCGTCCATTCGGGGTTCGTTCAATTGAACACTGAATTCGTATTGGAAAACGACCTTTCGCTAATTCACCCAGTAATCGAAAAAGTACTGGAGTTAGCAACATTGATCTACGGCGAGTATGACGAGTCTTACCGTATTCAATTGTTGATCTCGCTCGAAGAAGCTGTGACCAACGCGATCGTCCACGGAAATCTAGAAATCTCGTCAGCGTGGCTATCCGACGAGAACGCGTCCCAAGAAATGCTCACTAAGCGTCCGCATGAAGCGTCATTCGCTGAACGCCGGGCCCTCGTCGCGGTAAGCATGGACCGTCGGCAACTTTCTTTTGTCGTTCGCGATCAAGGTCCGGGATTCCAGGTCAGTCAAGTACCCGATCCTACCGCTCCGGAAAATATCGAGAAGGCAGGCGGTCGCGGATTGATGCTGATGCGAAATTTCATGGACGCAGTCGTCCACAATCAGCAAGGTAATGAAGTGATGATGGTAAAGCACGCACCTGCGATGTGAGCTTCCCGAGTTGCGTTTTCTCGGTCGTCTTCGGCGACCTCCCACGCTGAACGGAGGCCTCGGGAGATGGTTGATTCAAGCTGTCTAAGAGCCCATCCGAAAAGGGGTCTGACCCTTTATTGGCGATTCGATTTCATTTTATTTTTGGCTTCGCCGGAAAGGGTCAGCCCCTTTTCGGATAGGCTCTCAGTACAGGAAAAAAATTTCGTGAACCCTCGTTGGTATCTGCTGGTCTACTGTGGCGTCGTTATGGCTGCGTCTTCGCATGCGGACGATATTGCTTCGTCCCCTCGCGAACAAGCATTGGTCGCTGATGCGCCACCGTCTTTGCTGGTCGCGGATCGTTTCGACCAGCCGGTCCAGAACCGACTCGACGGATACCGATCGACGTTTCAACGATCGCCCTCATTCGCCTCGGCGCTACGAGTTCCTGATCCGAGGCGTGGCGATAGTGGGTACAGCATGCGAGTCAAGGCGACCAAAACGAACGCAGGTTTCTGCGGCTATTGGATTCATTTCTTTGACCTGCACGCTTTGAAGCCAACCTACTTCGATGCGCAGGCATATACGCATCTGTCGTTTTGGGTTCGTGGGGAGCGCGGAGGTGAAACCTTCAACATCCGTTTGTCAGACGAGCATTGGATCGCCAAGGAGGACTCCGAGTTGTTGGGACCCGTCGATCAGTTTCTTGATGGCGGAGTTACCCAAGCATGGCGAGAGGTGATTGTGCCGCTTCGATCCACGAATATCGACTGTTCGCATTTCGCAGGATTGACCCTTGAGTTTGAAAAGGTTGGCGAATTCACGGTCCATTTAGAAGACGGATTGGGATCAAATGGTTCCCGCCAACGCTGCTCCGAAACCACAGTCGGAACGTCAGCAACCAACTGCACCGTCACGCGCTCTCTGGCTATGGTCCACAAAAGACTTGTTGGGCAGCACACCGCGATGGCGCGAACTATTTGATTTTTGCCAAGCACACAACCTCGGGCAAATCTGGCTGCAGTTGCCATACAAGGTCGAGCGGCCCGAGCCGTCAAGAGTATCGGCAACCGACCCCGAAGCGTCGCCATCTGCCCGCATCACCGTATTGATGCAACGGGAACTGCGCAGCTTCATCGCAGAAGCTCATTCGCGAAACATCCGCATTCACGCGTTGGACGGAGCCCCCGAACTCTGCCTCAAACAGAATCACGACATTCCGCTTGGTCTAGTGGATGCGGTGCTGCAATTCAATCATCAAGCCAAGGAGCTTGAACGATTCGATGGCGTTCATTTCGATAATGAACCTTATCTGTTGTTAGGTTGGCATTCGCCTTCACTTCGCGAACAAATCCTCCGCCAATACCTGGAATTGAATGCGGAGTGTCAACGACGCATTCGCGAAGGTTCCAACATGCAGTTCGGCGTCGACATTCCATTTTGGTGGCAGGCGATGGACAACAACACTGGCGAATCTCATGCAGCGGTCAAATTCAATGGAGTTCGTAAAGCTGCCAGTTTCCACTGCATCGATATGTTAGATAACGTTGGCGTTATGAATTATCGTGACCGGGCCGATGGTGCAGACGGCATCATCGCTCACGGACGAACGTTAATGGAATACGGTCAACGTCAGCGTGGTGCAACCATTTTCATGGGGGTCGAGACGTTCATGGAAGCCGATCGACCGGTCTGGTTTCTGGCAGGGCTTCCCCGCAAGAAATTCCAACAGGCCTTGTCGCTCGCTCCGTTGCTTGCCGACCAAAGCCTGATTGATGGACATCGCGTTCGCACGATGGATGACGGTGAAAACATTCACGTAGGGATCGAAATCGCACACGCCCCGTCTGACCAACAGCGTGCTGCGGCAGAGAGGTCGCTTCGTTTGCTGGCCAGACAATTCTATTGGCTAATGGAAAATGATCAGAAAGATGAAAGCCGACGAGCGAGAGCGAAATCGATGATCGACTCCGACGCTCAGTGGCGAACGTTCAAATCGCGTGATCTCGCGGAAGAGGGCGAGATTCCGCAGATGCGAGGATTCGTTACCGAAAGTGTGATGCCTTCGAAAGTAACGTTCGGTGATAACGCAATGGTCGATTTCGACGAGCAGACGTCAGCCGCTGAAAACTACTTTCGAGATTTCGAGTGTTTTGGCGGATTAGCAATTCACTT
>CAXBHV010000221.1:0-8052 GCA_963974855.1 uncultured Rhodopirellula sp.
ACTTAGTGGCACGACGGGACTCGTAGCCTCGTCCACTACAGAGAAAACACTTCACACGCGAGATCTGTAACAAAACTCGAATGACGAAGTTATTTCCGAACTAAGCCTAAGCATCCTCGATGCCGATTGCCGTCCTGCTGGTTCATAATTACCTTGCGATTCAGAGGCCTCGCGAAACTCTTGGCGAGTTTTGTTGCGGGAAGATCCTGGGTGCGATGACAGGCTGGAAGCCTAACTCACATTTAGAATTGGGTTGCGATGGGGGTGGCCTGGGGCTGTTTGCCGTCGCTGTTGCTGGTGACTCGCAATCCGATGCGTTCGGCAAGTGTGTCGAGAGATCGATCGTAGCGGCGGCTGACAGCAAACTCGTATGCTTTGCCATCCGCGTCGGTGATCACGATCGTGTGCATCACCCACCCCCGACGCAATTGTGGCCGACATGCTTCGGCGATTGGATGCTGGTGACTTGGCATCCACCAATTCGCTTCGCGTAAATGCCATCCTTGCCCGTCCTCAACTCGCGTCATCCGCAGCCGACTCTTTGCTGCGAACGGACCCATCGGTTCCTTGCAAAACATCACCATTTCACTGCGTTTCGGATCACCATAACGCGTCCACATTCGTGAAATCAGTGGGTCTAAAACCATTGTGCGGTAGTAACGCACGCGACGTCCAATCCACCTCAGTACGATCGCGGCAACAAGCAAAATCGCGAGATTGAATATGGTCGCGATCGTGGGGCTAAACGCGTACACGGTCATCAATGCCGCACACAATGTTTTGTTTGCAAATTCAAACATCGCGTCGACGGCAGGGATCGGTGTCAACCAAACCATAAACTCGCAAAAGAATTTGACGCTGTTGATGACAAGCACATTGATCACCATCGCGATCGCCAACAACGTGTCGAAGGTAAAACTAACCACGCCCAACTCGACCATCGCAACCTGGGTCGTTTCTTGACCTGATTCAAACGAAGCGATGACTTTGATCACCAACAGGATGATGATGACTGCATAGGTTTCCAAGCGATCAGTGGCTTGCGCGAACGGCTTGCTGACTTTTGTTAAACGTGGCAAACTCGTCAAAACAGTCAACGCCAAAAATAGACAAAACAACGTCTTGCTGTGTAACGGCCCCGATGCACTTAAGAGCGCGTTGTCACCGACCCAATCGGGAAAGAACAACGCGAGAGCGGACATGCATGTCACTCCGAAAAAGGGTGACAACGCGACCGGCGCAAGTGGCCCTAGCCAGTCGGCGAAACCCACGGCACCGACATACGCGTTGGCAGCAACGACATCTTCGGCGGCAAAACTGTCTTCGATTTCGCTGATTTCTTCAACCTGTTGGACGACATCCCCCTGTTCTTCGAATGAGCGTTCTTCGAATGCGTGTCCTTCCGTCTCAACCGTCTTGTCGGGGGCTTGGCAAGTTCCTAACGAAATGCCGCACAACAAAAATACGAAGAGCAGGGTTAGACGAACCATTTTAGCGACACTCAGAAAATTAAAAACTTCTCGGTAACCGCAACCAACACACGCTCGTTCACGTCTCCTGCCCAACGCCGTGAACGATTTTCTGGTAGCTACCTTCGCCAGAAGGTGGTGATTCGCATTGGATTCCCACCATCCACGCTCTGGCGAGCGTAGCTACGAAACGCAAATGCCGTAATTTGCAGCATGAAAATCGTTCACGGCGTTAGGGCCGTACGCGGTACAAAACGGTACAAAACGGTACAAAACGAGCCGATCCGAGAATGCTGCTAAGGTGTTGTAAGAGACAACCTCTTTTTTTCTTTTTGGAGTCACCGACGATGGCACTTTTCTTGCAATTTCTAACGCTGTTGTTGTTTCTGGCCATGTCGCTGCGATGCAGCGGGCAGGATGTCACGATCACGCCTGATGTCGTTTATGGTCATAAACTTGGGTTGGCGATGACCTGCGACGTGTTCACGCCGAACGAAGATGCAAACGGGGCCGCGGTACTATTCATGGTCAGCGGCGGTTGGTATTCCAGTTGGACGCCGCCTGAACAAACGCAGCACATGTTTCGGCCACTCACCGAAAAAGGCTTCACCGTATTCGCCGTGCGTCATGGCAGTAGTCCCAAATTTTCCATCGCAGAAGCGGTCGCGGATGTCCGTCGAAGTGTTCGATTCATCCGAATGAACGCCAAAATGTTCAAAATTGATCCGAATCGAATCGGAGTGTATGGAATGAGTGCAGGTGGTCATTTGTCGCTGATGCTCGGAACGGCGTCCGATGAAGGATTAGCCGAATCAAAAGACCCAGTGGAGCAAGTCAGTGATCGAGTCAATGCGGTCGTTGCGTACGTTGCGCCCACGGACTTACGAGTCATGGCCCACGACGCGCCAAACCGACTTCCGGCTTACGAGCGATTCCCGGCGCTCAAAATCGATACGAAAACGGCAGAACCCGATTCACCGCTCCTTCACGTTACTTCCGATGATGCACCGACGCTGTTGCTTGCGGGAGCAAAAGATGACTTGGTCCCCATCTCGCACAGTCGCAATATCGAAGCGGCATTCGAGAAAGCCAACGTGACCAGTGAATTGATCGAGTTTGAAAACGCGGGACACGGATTCGGAGGCGAGGACGCTCAAAAAGCGACCAAAGCGATGGTCGATTGGTTTGTCACCCATCTTGCGAGTGGCAAAACAGAAGCGCCCTAGCATCGTCGTTGAAGTCGTTTGCTAGATGTTTCGTGATTACACCTAGCAATCGAATTTTGCAAACCATGATCCAGTCGCGTTCACAGTAAACGGCAGTTGATACACAACGATACAAAGAATGTTGCTATTCCTGCGAATAGGATGGTAACGCGCTCCATCCACCTCCCCAAAGAATATCCCCATGAGCAGTCAAACTAAAATCTCAATCCAAGCGATGAGCGGAATGTTGGTATTTGCCAGCTACATCGCGTGGCCGTCGCTCACATTCGCCGAGCCGCCTCGCGGTGTTGATTGTGTGGCAACCGAATTGCTTCCGAAATCGATTGTCGCCTGTGCCGAGATTCCGGACTTGGGTGGCACCTTACAAAGCATCTTGGATCATCCGCTAAGAGCAAAACTCGAAGCCATGCCTGCTTATGATGGATTGATGCAGTCGGGCGCACCGGGCCAGGTGAAAATGGTCTTGCGTGCTTTCGAAGCGAGCATGGGAACGCCTTGGCAAGAGGCTCTTGATACGCTGACCGATCGCGGTATGACCGTCGCATTGGATGCATCCGGTGGGGGTGTCGCGATCTTGGTTCATTCGTCCGACGCGAAATCCTTGGAGCGTTTTCGCGGTTTCGTTTTGGCACTGCGGCAGATGCAAGGTGCGGCTGCAAAACAAGGTGACTACCGAGGCTTTATGGCCGATACGGTGAACGATAAGGTGAAAATGGTGCGGATGCACGATTGGCTGCTGTTGACCAATAATGCGGAGCTCGGCAAAGCGATCATTGACCAGTACCTCGATCGCGACAGTGATACACTGGCAACCAACGAAGCCTACGTCGCGGCCGCAAAAGACCTTGATTCAAGTGACACGGAGCACCGTGTTGTTTCGGCATTTGTTGATGTCAAGACGTTACGTAATGCGGGCGTTGCTAAGGGTATTTTCAACGAAAAAGTGGATAACATCGCAGGCGAGTTAGCATTGGGGGGAGTTCTGGCGAATCTTCGTCACACGCCCTATGTGACAGCGGCGTTGCAACTCGGTGATGATGGGCTGGCGCTACGATTTGCCACGCCACACCAGCGAGACTGGGAATCGCCGCGCGAGTACTTCTTTGGAGAACCCGAACTTGCCGCCGCGCCACCATTATTGAATGTGCCCAACCGATTGTTCGCGTTGTCGACGCATCGCGACCTGTCACAAATGTGGCTTCGCTCTGGTGACTTGCTCTCGGATCGAGCCAACGACCGACTGGCCGTTGCCGACACCACGCTGACCACGTTCTTCTCAGGCCGCAACTTTGGCGAAGACATACTTGGCTCGTTGGAAAGTGACGTCCAGATCGTAAGTATGCAACAAGACTTTACGAATGTGCTTCCTCAACCGGCAATCAAATTGCCTTCGTTTGCGTTGCAGTTTCGCATGAAAAATCCCGCAGAGACGCAACCTGAACTGCGTCGAGTCTTTCAGAGCTTCATCGGTTTCTTGAATGTCACCGGCGCCCAAAACGGTCAACCCCAACTCGACTTGGGAATGGAAACGGTTGGCGAATCGCAGCTCATTACGGCCAGCTATGTGCCGGATCGAGACAAGCGAGAAAGCCTGGACGAAAAGATTCAATTCAATTTTTCGCCGACGCTGGCCTTTGCTGGCCAGCGGATCATCCTTTCGAGCTCAGCCGGGCTCGCTCGTACCCTGATTCATTCAACCAGCGAAGATGCGGACAACGGCAAATCCAATACGAGGGGTGAGCTAGAGGCGACGACCTTACGCAGTATCCTAGAAGCCAATCGATCGCAATTGGTCGCCAACAACATGCTTGAAAAAGGGCACAGCAAAGAAGCGGCCGAAGGGGAAATCGGTTTGCTCTTGGAATTGCTCGGATTCTTTCGCGAAGTCCAATTGAAATTGGATGTCACGGAGTCGCAGATGGCGTTGGAGCTTGCTGTTGATTTGAAATCCAGTGTTGAGGCACCGCAATGAGTGACATGAAATCGGCCGACCCAACTTGGGCATGGCAACCGTTTGAGCCGACTGCGGATCGACCTTGGGACCGATCATCTGCGGCACACTTGTATCGCCGGGCAGGGTTCGGCGTGGACCTCACCCGCATTGACGACGCGGTCAGCCGAAAACCGGCCGAAGTTGTCAGCGAACTGGTCGCAAACAACCAGGAATCGACTGACTTTCGTTCCATTGCTGAAGCCCTCGCCGAAGCGACATTGGCTGGCGGGGACCCTGCGAAGTTGTCCGCGTCATGGGTTTATCGCCTGCTCTACACGCCGAACCAACTACTCGAAAAAACAACACTCTTCTGGCACGGTCACTTCGCAACCGGAGCGGAAAAAGTCAAAGACGCCCGCATGATGTGGGATCAAAACCAATTGCTGCGTGAGCACGCGTTGGGCGATTTTGGTGAACTCACGCACAAAATCTCACAAGACCCGGCGATGTTGATTTACCTCGATTCAGCAATCAATCGCAAGGCGCATCCGAACGAGAACTTCGCCCGTGAACTGATGGAACTGTTCTGTTTGGGTGAAGGCAACTACAGCGAAATGGATGTGCTGGAACTTGCACGCTGCTTCACCGGATGGGAGATCAAGAATAAGAAATTCCGCAAGAATCGTTACCAACATGATTCCGAAGAGAAATCGGTGCTCGGGCAACGCGGCAATTTTGACGGCGAAGATGGCGTGCGGATCGTGTTGGAACAGCCCGCAGCACCACGGTTTATCGCTCGCAAATTGTATCGGTTCTTCGTTAGCGATGAACCGAGTCCAACCGATGCGATGTTGCAACCGCTGGCCGATTTGTTTCGTGAGAGTGATTTGCAGGTGGCTCCGGTGGTCGAGCGAATCCTGGGCAGCAATGCGTTCTTTTCATCGAGCTCCATCGGACGCAAAATCAAATCGCCTGTCGAACTAGTGATCGGGATGCTGCGAAGTCTCAAGGCCACGACCAACACTCAATTGGTCGCGAAAGGGCTACTGAACATAGGCCAAGGCTTGTTCTATCCGCCCAACGTCAAGGGTTGGGACGGAGGTCGGACGTGGATCAATTCATCGACGTTGCTGGGACGTGCGAACCTGGTTGCCGATATTTTAGAAAACGACGCGACTCGCTTTGATGGCAAGAGTCTAACGGAATACTTGCGTGGCCAGAACGTGCGAACGACGGATCAAGCCATCGAACACTTTGAACATTGCCTGCTTGCTGTGCGATTAGACGACGCAACTAAAACACAGCTCCGCGATACCGCTGCATCACACCGGGGTGACGAAGAGCGACGAATGCGTTCGCTATTGCATGCTGTGACATCTCTACCCATCTGCCAGTTGGGTTAATACCGTCCAAACCAACGTATTGGATCTTGCTGAAGATCCTTCACGAAAAATTCACGATACGATTGATTTACCTATGCGATTATCAACGAACCCAAACCGACGTCTCTTTCTGCAATCTTCAATCGGCGGTGCTGCCGCGATCGGTATTGGCGCCGCACTGCCGAAGTGCTTTGCCGAGGCGGCATCAAACGGCAATCGCTCTGGCGAACGAATTCTTGTCGTCGTACAGATGTCGGGCGGAAACGATGGCTTGAATACCATCATTCCCTACGCGGATGACAACTATCGATCCGCGCGTCCCAAGCTCGCGATTCCGACCAGTGACGTATTGAAATGCGATGACGACAATGGTTTGCACCCCTCGATGACTGGAATGCACGATTTATTGCAAAATGGCCAGTTTGCCGCCGTTCGCAATGTTGGATACGAAAAACCGAACCGATCCCACTTCGAGTCGATGGATATTTGGCACACTTGCCGTCGCAAGGACGAGCCGCGTCCCGACGGATGGCTCGGCCGTTTCTTGGATCAGCAACCCGCTACGGCGGGCGGAGATGTTCCGGCGCTGCATCTCGGACGAGAGCAGCAACCGGCCGCGATCGCGTCTACGAGTATCCGTGTCCCCACCGTAAAAGAATTGGCGGAGTTCCAATTACGAGGCAATGACAAGCAATCGCTGCGTGATCTGTTGCAGAGTCGGCAGTCGACAAGGACTGCCACCGACAATGAGTTGCTCAGCTTTTTGCAATCAAGCACGACTTCGGCGATCGCAGCGAGCCAGCGTGTAACCGAAGCGGCTCAGGCTTATCGTAGCGAAGTGAAGTATCCTGAAACCGAGCTTGGCAACAAGCTGCGAGTGGTCGCTCAGTTGATCGACTCGGGACTGACGACGCGTATCTACTACGTCCAACACGACGGTTTTGATACACATGCCCAGCAGGCTCAAACGCATAGCATTTTGCTTCGACAATGGAGTGACGCGGTCAGCTCGCTGGTTCGCGACTTAGACGCCCACAGCCATGGACAGCGAGTCTGCGTGATGACGTTCAGCGAGTTCGGACGGCGTGTTTCTGAGAACGCTAGCGAAGGAACGGACCACGGCGCGGCGGGCCCGATGTTCTTGTGCGGTGGCGGTGTCAAAGCCGGCATCATCGGCAAACATCCGAACTTGACCGATCTGCAAGATGACGATTTGAAACACGAGTACGACTTCCGCCAAGTCTACGCATCGGTACTAAAGGATTGGCTCGGAAGCGATCCGACGCCCATCCTCGGCAAAGAATACGAGTCGCTGCCGTTGTTTGTTTAAGTCTACTTTGCTACGAACCAGGTGGTTTTTATAGCGGAACGTGCAATCTGCGATTCACGACTTGGGAAAGCGTGGCCGCCCTCGCTAATTTTTCCGATCAGCCAATTGGGCTGACACGTTTCTATTGCCGGAGCTGAGAGGCCACGAACTCACTGCGTGTTAGGGGCTATGGTTAGGCGGTAAATGCAGGCCGATACCCTGCGTGTTTCGTGGCTGAAGATGCCGATGTCCAAACCCGCGGAATGCGGCGTTAGGAAGTAGGGGACCACTTTGCTGGGCAGCAAGTGACTGAGGTTGTCCCAAGTCCCTTCGTTCAAGTCACGCCAGGTTTCGAAGGGGATGAATTTGTGTTCGTCGCAGTTATTTTCGCCAGCATAGCTCGGGCAAAAATAGCTGGTCGCGTACCAGTGCCCCTGGTAGTAATCGACGTCGTTGAGGACCAGGCCGGTTCCCTACCAGCTGCCTGCGACGGCGTTCCGGCACTCTACCCATCGTCCTCACTGGCGTATTCAGGGCAAATTAGTTTACAGGATGCGCAACGCAGTTGCCATCGCCACACGGCGGATGGACTCTCTAAATCCACACTTTTGGCGAACGCAGCCGCGATTTTCAAATGACGCAGTTGCAGCAATCTGACGTGCCCTGCCAGCGCATGATCTTTGCTGACGGTTCAAGATCCCAGTCTCGGTGCTGCTGGCCCTTGTATCCGCAG
>CAXBHV010000222.1:0-8017 GCA_963974855.1 uncultured Rhodopirellula sp.
ACGCAACTGGACCAGCCAAGGGAATGTGCTGCGGCACAATTACATTCACGACCTGGGCGGTGGCGATTCGACTCACGTCAATACTATGGGCGTCTATCTGGACGATTGTGATAGCGGCGACACGATCGAAGGAAATGTGTTCCTCCGCGCGGGCCGCGCGATTATGATCGGTGGCGGTCGAGACAATCGAGTCCTCAACAACTTGGTAATCGATTGCCCGATTGGAATGCACCTCGATTCACGCGGGATGACTTGGAAGCAATGGAACAGTCCTACCGATACGAGTTGGCAACTCGAACGAAAAGCAAAAGAGATGAACTACCAGGAACCGCCTTGGAGCGAGCGGTATCCGACCCTCGCAACGATCATGGATGACTCGCCACGAGAACCACTTCACAATGAATTCAAGCGGAATATCTTCGTCAATTGTGCCAAGCAAGTTTGGAATTTTGATGCCAATGTAAAAAAGGTGCTGGAAAAACTGGTCGTCCGCGACAACGTGGCAGTCAGTACCGTAGGGGCAGCCAAAGGCATCGCGATGGCTCCCGACATCGACGGTTTCAAAAACGTTGTCGGTAGCGATCAAAAACCGATCGTGATCGGATTTGCAACCGAGGACGGAACGGAGCTCACGCAAATCAAAGACGCCCGTATTCGCGCTGCAGTACCAACGTTCCAACCCATCCCTTTCGACACGATCGGCTTGACCAAGGATTCTTATCGCCGCGTCATTCCGTAAGCGTCTGCTCGCCCTTGGCAAATTGCTGCCACGCAAGCCGTTACCCTACAAAGCAACCCGACATTTCGACTGAGACAATTGATGAGCACGATAACAAAAAACCGAAACCATCTCTCTATTATCGCGACCGTATGCATGGTGTCGGTGTTCGTCGCGGACGTGGCCCAAGTGAGTGCGGACACACCGACATTCGCCCCCGTGAAAGCGGAACTGGTCCGTCCACGTGATGGTCTGGGCAACGTGCTGAGGAAACTTCGTGAAGGAAAACCGGTCCGCATCGGCTATTTAGGCGGCTCGATTACTGCGGCCAACGGCTGGCGAGTCAAGACGCGAGAGTGGTTCGCCAAAGAGTTCCCTCAATCCGACGTCTCAGAGATTGACGCTGCAATCGGTGGCACCGGCAGCGACTTGGGAGTGTACCGAGTTCAGCGGGATGCGTTGCAACAAAAGCCCGATCTGTTGTTCGTCGAATTCGCAGTAAACGATGGTGGCGCGGCACCCGAGCAAATTTGGAAAGCGATGGAAGGCATTGTGCGGCAAACCTGGGCCGCCGACCCACGGACCGACATCTGTTTTGTCTATACTTACCGGACTGGCTATGAAAACGATCTGCGAAAGGGATTCAGTCCTCGTGCGGCATCAGCGATGGAGATGTTGGCGGACCATTACGGAATCCCTTCGATCAATTTTGCTAAGCAGATCGTCGAGCTCGAAGCCGCAGGAAAACTTGTGTTCCAATCCGACGAGCCGACTGCAGACGGTGTGGTGCAATTTTCAAAAGACGGGGTTCATCCGCTTGACGCAGGCCATGAGATTTACAGCGAGATTGTCGCCGAGGCGATCAAGAAAATTGGCAACAACTCCGAACCGATCGATCACGCCACAAAACTAGACAAGCCGTATGTCGACGATCACTTACAGGCTGCCAAGATGGTGCCCCTTGATCAATCCATGCTGTCGTCTGAATGGAAGCAACTCACGGAAGACGACACGTTGTCAAAACGTTTCGGCAAGCGTATGGGAACGTTGTGGGAGGCAACTAAACCCGGCAGCAAGTTGACTTTCAAATTCCGAGGCTCTGCGGCTAAACTCTATGATCTGCTCGGTCCCGACGGCGGACAAGTGATCGTCACCGTTGATGGCGAGCGCCGCGAGAAAGTAGTGCCTCGGTTTGACAGTTATTGTACGTATCACAGGATAGCGACGCTGCATGTCGCAAGTGGGCTGGATCCAAACACAATTCATACCGTCACGATCGAAGTCGACTCGAACCAGCCCGACCGACAGAGCGTCGCGTTCCGCCTAAAAGATCCAGAGGTCGAACTCAAAGCCCCGAAATTCCAAGGGACGAACATTCGCGCCAGCCAAATCCTAGTGCTTGGCGATATCGTGCCGTAGGTATCGGCGGCACGCCAACTATGTTGATAGCTGTGCAAGCAAGCAGTAGCGAAAGTCGCCAAGACTTTCGTCGGTGGGCAGACGAATTGGTGGGGCGGACCGAAACTCTTGGCGAGTTTCGCTTCGTAAATCGCACGTCGACACAATATGACTGCGCAGCGTGTCTTGGCTAATCCTTGACCTTCGCAAACGCATCACGAAAGAATTCGAGCATTTCCGATTGGGGATTCCGTTTGCCCGCCGTCGACGTGTGCACGTACACGTTTTTTATCTCCAGTTGGTCCATCAACTGTTGCAACTGCTTGCCAAAGTTCGGATGATGAATGAATTGCCCCGGGCGTGAATCCTCTGGCGGAACCACATCCGGCTCACTGTAGATCATGTACAGCGGTGGATCATCCTTGGTCAGATGCGTGATCGCTGACGCCTCGTCATACAGCCGCTGCTTTTCCGGTGTCGGGTTGAGTGTTTCCTCGACGGTGTGGTTGCCGTAAACCAGGAAAATCGACGGATGTTCCCAAGCTCGGCCGCCGATCAATTTTTTGATTTTAATCGGATCATAAGTGCCTTGACCGCCCATCGTTCCGATCGCAACCACGCGTGTGGATTGTCTTGCGATCGGGGCTTCGCTGCTGGGATCAGCAAGGTCGTCGTGGAACCCTAGCCACATGCTGATGCCCGCACCAGCGGACCCGCCGTAGCAGGCGACGCGTTTCGGATCAATGTTCCATTCATCCGCCTTGCTTCGCAGAAACTGTAGCGCCCGTGCACAATCATGTTGCGGCGTCGGAAACAATACTTCGTCGCCGTCGACGAATCGATAGTGCAGTGCCGCCACGCTGATACCGGCTTCGTTGGCCGCACGTACCATTTGTGGGCTGACCGAACGTTTGTCGCCCCCTACGAAACCACCGCCATGAATGTAGACAATCAGTGGCGTGGGCTGATCCGATTGGGCCTGATAAAAATCAAGGACATTACGCGAATGATCACCGTAGGAAACATCGCGATGCGTCGGGGGTATGCGATTAGCTTGATTTTCCCGTGGCCGTCGTTCCGTCATCTTGGCGCGATAATCCCGAGCCTCTTTTTCACTTAACGTTCCGTCTTTGTTGGTATCGGCGGCAGGGAAACGCTTCAGCAGCTGGCTTAGTCGCTCGGCATTCGGCACGCGTCGTTCTTGGGTAGCCTCCGTGGCCGGATCGTCCGCCGATGTAGCGTCGGCCGCTGTCAACATCGTTGTGAGCACAAAAGCAAATAGGGGAAATAGACGGCACATTGACGGTTCCTTTGGTTCCGAATTGCAATAGCATTCGCGTTCTCGTCCCTACCGGAACGGGGACGATCACGTAATGTTGTCATTATCGAAGCCACCCCAGCGGTAAGCAAGCATGGTGATCCTCCCGGGATCGCCAAACGCTGCTAATTCGCGTAGAAACCCATAACGCATTTACCGCAATCACGCTCCTTTCACCTGCTTTCCGCAACCGTTCTCTATGCAACGAATGAAATTCCGCGGCTACAAACTGCTGTTCGAGAACCGCGCGGCTGCCGAGTCGATGGTGCGACAAATCAACGAATTTCCTTCGTTTTTCACCCCTGATCGCGACCGGCCGTTAATCATCGATTGCGGCGCCAACATCGGCGTCTCGGTGCTGGAATGGAAAACGCGTTGGCCCGGCGCCGAAATCATTTGCTTTGAACCGGATCCGTTCGCATTCAAAATCTTGCAAGCCAATATCGATGTAAACGACATCCCCAGCGTCCGGTGTATCAACGCCGCAGTGTCCGATTTCGACGAGACGGTACCACTTTACGGGGATGTATCGGCCCGAGGCGACGCCCGTGGCAACTCGATCGATCCCGCCTGGGGCCAGCGTGAGGGGACCGCCCAAACGATGGTCAAGTGCAAACGCTTGTCAAGCTACATTGCCGATCGCGATGTCAGCTTCCTGAAACTGGACATCGAAGGTGCCGAGCAACGCGTGTTGTCGGAAATCGCCGAGCAGCTTGATCGCATTGCTGCGATCTATGTCGAAGTCCACGAGACCGACGACAGTAGCGCCTACAACTCCGCCGACCAAATCGAGCAAATACTTTGCGATTCAGGGTTCCACGTCGAAGCCGAATCTCGTTTTCACGAGCATGCACTGCCGGTGCATTTGGATGAGTGGAAGGACCGTGTCGGAGCTAGACAGGTGCAATTGCTTGGATGGCGGTGATGCCACCCGCTGTGACGGACGCGATTAATATCCAATCCCAGCGCGGAACATGATCGCATCATCTTGACTAAATTTATTGTCTTTGTTTTCGTACAGGATTTCGCGATCAAATACGTAGCCGACTTCGACGAACGCGTTGCGTCGTCCCGCTTGAATAAACTCGTGCTGGCCCCACTCCAATCCAAACATCACGCGATAATCATTAATATCGATTAGCTGTTCAGACTTGTTGTCACGTTGGACCGTCCACGATCCGCCGCCGTATTCGCCACCCAAGTACCACCACACGTCTTGAGTCCCCACGGTCCTCCAGTAGTGTGCCAGTTTGGGCTGTGGAAAGAAGATGTCGTATCGCGAGTACGGGTCAGGTTGCCAAAGAATCCCACCCGCAGGAATCACGTTGTAACGGATGCGGTCAAGCACATAGACGCCCCCTTTGATCGTGGACGCCGGTGTTAAGCGAAAATTAACCAAACCTTTTCCCATCACTCGCAAACTGTCACTGTTCATCGTGTCAAAATCGGTAAAGACACCGATGCGAGTCCCCAGTTCGAGGCCCAAGATCTGATTGGGATCGCTTTGCCACCCCAGGTCAACGAATCCACTGTAGGCACTGCCTGGTAGATCTGCGTTCTGCGTAGGCGTGTTTTCCGGACCGTCCCAAAGGTGCAGCGAGAAAGAAGGGGCGATCATCAGCGGCTGGCTCGAATACAAAAAGTTCTGCCAAGCAAACACCACCGAAACATCAGTGTCGTTGATCCCCAATGCATCGGGATCGTCCGTCGTGCCTAGATAAGTGTGCCGGATCCTCGGTCCTTGCAGTAATCGATACGCACTGAATTCGCTATTGTTGCCGAACACACTTCCGTTGCCACCGAAAATACCGCCTGGGAACAAGGTCGTTGGCCCCACCGACGGATAGACTGTGTTGGGGTACGCGGGCCCCGTCATCGGTACGCCGGTGTCGAACCCCGTGCTTGGTCCATACGCAGGCGGCCCGTAAGTGGACGGGCCATACGTGGGCGCACCGTACGCAGGAGCACCATAGGCGTTTGCGCCATAGTTCGCCGGGGGCAAGATCGTCGTACTCGAGTTGCTTCCGTATGCTGATCCGCCGAATCCGCTCGTCGCGGCGGGCATGATCGGTCCCGAACCGGAGTTCGAGAAAATTCGACTAAATAAACTCTCGCCGCCCGGTCGCGACGGAGGCAGCAGCGTCCCGGGAACTTGCACCGGCCCCAACGTGGTGCCGGGCGGAACGCTCGGGGCTGGGTAACTGGGCAAACTAGCTGCACCGCTCGCGTACGGATCAAAATTGCCGCCCAGCGACGGAGGTACCGAGGAAAACGGGGATGCCACGGGCGGACTACTCGAAAAACCGCCTCCATTCCCCATGGGTTGCAAATTGGTTTGCGGTATATCGACAGGCGATTGGCCTCTGAACGGGACTCCCGGCGAAATCGGCGTGTTGCTCGGCTGGAAACCGCCCTGAGCCATGGCTGTTCCGCTAGGGAATACCAACGCAAACGCCAGGCAAACCCAGCCAAAAACCGCGCAAGACGGCGCCGCCAACGCGGAAGAACGCAAGCGGCGGGCGATTGGCGATGCTACGAAACGGCGCACTTTCCTCGAATCCTGGCGTCCGGAATCAACAGATCGCAGGCAAAGGATGTGGTTCATTTTCGTAGGGAGCCAGCGAATCATAGGATCCTGCTCTGAGAGTTCGTTGGAGTGGTTCCGCAGTCGGTCGAGGGAACACCGGTGGGCAATCCGCGAGGCGACTTTAGCCAATCTTGGAAATACTTGGCAAATCGTTTCGATGTCAATGGTAAAGTCTCGATCCTGACATTTCGGAAACCCGTAAAAAAGAGGTCAACGACTTTGGTACTCAGGTTGCTTAAACCACCTGCTTAGGCTCAAACTGTGACGAAGCCAGTGGTTTTGCTCCTCTTTTCCAAAACAATTGCTATGACGGAAGATCTCGACGCCGCTCGCATTGCGGAATACCTCCACGTTACGCCGGATCAAGTGCTGAAAATGGCAGATCGCGGCCGCATCCCCGCACGCAAAGTGGGGGGGCAGTGGCGGTTTGCCAAAGCAGAAATCCACCATTGGCTCGAAGAGCGAATCGGGGACAGCGACCCTGAGCAATTGGATCAAGTTCAGAAGGTTCTCGACCGCGTTTCCCCCACCGCCGTCGACCGCCCCATCCATGAACTGTGCAGCGTTGACGCGATCGAAGTACCACTGAACGCCCGAACTCGCGGCAGCGTGATCCGATCGATGTGCTCGCTGGCGGCCAAAAGTGGAATGATGTGGGACGCCCCCGCGATGGCCGAAGCGGTCCAAGCACGCGAGCAAATGCATCCGACCGCCTTGGACTGTGGCGTGGCGCTGCTGCACCCTCGTCGTCCTCAAACATCCATTCTCGCCGAATCCGTGATCGCGTTGGGGATTTGCCCCTCGGCGTTGCCGTTTTCAGACCGAGGGCAATTGACCGATGTTTTCTTTCTAATTTGCTCTTACGACGATCGGATTCACCTTCGTATCCTCGCAAAACTCAGTCGTATGATCGTCGACGATTCATTCTTGGCTGAGCTACGTAAAAGTACATCGCCCGGCGAAGCGTGGCACGCAATCAAAGAGTGTGAAGACCGCGTCGACGAGCTTTGACCGACAGCAAACCACGAGACGGATCGACTTAATGCGTGAACACACTCACTCCGCAGCATCCTCGCTGCCTTGCCGTACATTGCTGTGGGTCGGGCCAAGGAATTCGGTTGAGTTTCAAGCCTGTTACGAATTTGCGGAATCGAATTCACTGCAGATCGCATTTCGCCACTCGCTGCGTGATGCTCTTGATCGGCCTGCCTCGACAGTCGACCGGATTATCATCACCCGCAATCATCGCGGCGCCTTTGATTGGAACCAAATCAACGTCTTGCTCGGACGCTACGAGAGTGCCCAGGGCATGGTCTTGTTAGGTGCCGCATGCGAAGGCGTGCGTCACACCGAGCGATTTTTCGTGGCAGCGGCTGCCAAATCGGAAGCGGCGGTACGTTTGTCGGTCTACAACGCAATGCTCTGGCGTCAGCAAGTGCCGCAGTGGATGCAAGGCGTCGGGTCGCATCCCGTACGACTCGCCGATCATAAAGTCACCGTGGCAGTGATCGCCGCGACGCTGCCGATCGCCGAACCGCTATTGGACATTGCGTCTGCATGTGGCGCCGCCGCGGTCTGGATGCGACAAGACGATGCACTACGGATTCGCAACCTCGATCGTGTGATCTGGGACGACTCCGTTGCAGTTCCTGCCACACGGCAGGGTTGGGCATCACGAATGACAGCGGTTGACACCGCCCGGATTGCCTCGCACGCGTGGGTTGCCAACGCACCACGCGAGCACCAAGTGGCTGCCGCCGAGTCGGCCGGTGTCGAGTTGGTATTGAGCAAGCCCTATTTCATTGGCGGACTAACCCGCTGGATCGGAGAACGACACGAGCAAGTCTCCACCCGTCCATTGCGTGAAAAGCTAGCCGCATAGCCCGTTCCCTCAACGCTGTGAAATACTTTCCCTATAAGGGACTTGTGTATTTTTCGCGAAGCGGAAGTCGTCAAGACTTTCGATCCACAGCGAGCTACCCCCGAAACTCTTGAC
>CAXBHV010000223.1:0-8016 GCA_963974855.1 uncultured Rhodopirellula sp.
TCGACTGCGATCGGGCGAAACGTGCCAATCCCGACATGCAACGTGACTTCTTGGATGTCGGTGCCGCCGGTGCGGATGTAATCGAGCAGCTTGTCGGTAAAGTGCAGACCGGCTGTCGGGGCCGCCACACTGCCGCGATGTTCGGCAAAAACCGTTTGATAATTTTTCACATCGGCATCGACCATTTGGCCATCGCGGATGTAGGGCGGCAGCGGTATCCGGCCATAGCGTTCGAGCCAATCGGCGGGTTCGCGAGGCCATTCGGATTCGTCTCGGCCTGGCAATCGCGGCGTCACCAACAAGTGCCCGTCGTCGGTCCGCGAGACGACCACCAATTGCATACTGGGGCGGCCTTCGCGGTCTTTGATCGTGATCGCTTCGCCCGCCCGCAGCGTGCCACGCGTTTTGGTCAGCACCTCCCAAACCCCGGTCGCCGCATCAGCACGCAAAAACAGCCCCTGCCACTGGCCGCTCGTTTCGGCGCGATATCCCACCAATTTTGCGGGAATGACGCGAGTGTTGTTGAGCACCAACGTGTCGTCGGCCTTTAGCAGTTCGGGCAAATCGCGGACGTAGTGATGATCAATCGTGCCCGCTTTGCGATCCACCAGCATCAATCGAGCATCGCTGCGAGTCGCCAAAGGTTCTTGGGCAATTCGCTCGCGAGGCAGGTCGTAATCGTATTGTTCAATATCGCTCATCGCGGACAGTGTAGTTTCACACAAGCGTGCGCGGCAGCCCCCAAGCGATTTTGAAAAAAGGGGGGATCAGCGAAAACAGCTACCGAAAGTGTTGGCTGCTGCCGAAAGTCTTGACGACTTCCGCTACGGAAAGGACGGCTTCCGCTACGGAAAGTTTGGGTGGCTGACGAAAATCTTGGCGAGTTTCGCTACGGGAACGATTGCAGAACGCTAGGCACTCGCGTCAGGCTTTTTGACCTTCATATGCTCGAACGCTTTGTGGGTCGCCATCCGGCCGCGACGTGTTCGCACAATCATCTCGGTGCGGAGCAAGAACGGCTCGACTTCGTCCTCGAGCGTATCACTGCTGACGTTCATTGTGTGGGCAATGGCTTCGAGGCCTGCCGGGCCTCCCAAAAAGACCCGCATTAACGTATCAAGGTAGCCGCGATCCTGTTTATCCAGCCCCAAGGTGTCGATCCCGATCATATCGAGCGCCGCTGCGGTGACCGTGGCATCGACTTTTCCATTCGCTTTGCTTTGCGCGTAATCACGCACCCACAGCAAGCGATTGTTCGCCAGCCGCGGAGTACTGCGACTTCGGCCGGCGATCACGCCAGCGGAACCATCGTCGATTGCGATTTTCAGTTTTTTCGAGTTGCGTTGTACGATTTCGCAAAGCTCGGCTTGGTTGTACCAACCGAGATGCTCGCGAATTTGAAAACGATCTCTCAGCGGAGCACTCAACATCCCCGCTCGCGTCGTCGCTCCGATCAAAGTGAACGGCCTCAATTCGTAATTAAGCGTCCGAGCACTGACCCCTTCGCCGAGAATGATGTCGATGCGAAAATCTTCCATCGCCGTATACAAATACTCTTCAACCGCTTTGGGGATGCGGTGAATTTCATCGATAAACAGCACGGCGCCTTCGGAAAGATTCGTCAAATAGGGCAACAGATCTTTGGGGGCTCGCAGCCCCGCACCATTGGCCATTTCCACCGACGTCCCCATCTCGGCGGGGATCACGGTGGCGAACGTTGTTTTGCCGAGTCCAGGCGGTCCATCAAACAAGATATGTCCGAGCGGTTCGCCGCGTCCCTGAGCTGCATCAATCGCGATCTTCAGCCGTTCGATGACGTCCTGCTGGCCGACCATTTCGTCCATACGCCGAGGGCGCAGCGAATTGTCCTGCTCTTTCGGCATCAACGCTTCGGTTTCGGACTCAGGTTCGGTTTGTTGGTAGACTGCTTCTCTGGCCATGCATTACACTCCCTTGGTTGACTTAGCCCTCCTACTTTAACGATTTCCTGTGGTTTGGCGTACCGCAAATTCTCTCGACTCCCGCGATGACTTCACGAATTACTGATAAACCACCGCAATTTCGCAGCAACCACCCGCTTACGCTCGAAAAAAACAGCGTTCCTGCCCCCCCCGAAAGCCAAGATTTTCATTGGCACGGGTTCACACAGATGGCCGATTTTCAAAATGTCGTCATCGATCGTGCGGAAGGTTGTTGGCTAACAACTACCGCCGGGAAACGACTCTTTGACGGCGTGGCGAGCCTGTGGTGCAACGTCCACGGCCATCGCAATCCGAAAATGGATGCGGCGATCCGAGCACAACTCGATCGCGTCAGCCATATCACCACGCTGGGCATGTCGGCGGACATCACCGATCAGTTGGCCGAGCGATTGGCCGAGGTCACGCCCGGCGATTTGAAGCACGTATTCTTTAGCAGCGATGGGTCTTCCGCCGTCGAGGCCGCGCTGAAGATGGCGCTGCAGTACTGGCATCTAAAAAATTCCTCGTCGACCTCGGACTCGAGCCCAACTTCGACCACCAAAACTCGCTACTTGGCACTCTCGTCGGCCTACCATGGTGACACGACCGGTGCGGTTTCGCTGGGTGGAATCAAGTACTTTCACCAATTATTTGCTCCGATCATTTTCACTCCGGTTCGGGGGCCGCTGCCGTGCAGCTATCGATTGCCCAATGGAGTCCACCCCGACAACGCCTGTGATTACTACGCCAACGAAATCGAATCGCTGTTAAAGCAGCATCACGCCGAGCTTGCCGCCGTCGTGATGGAACCGTTGGTCCAGGGTGCGGCGGGAATGATCACGCACCCGACTGGTCTGCTGGCCCGCATCCGTGAATTGTGCGACCAATACGACGTCTTGCTGATCGTGGACGAAGTCGCCACCGGATTCGGCCGCACCGGACGCATGTTCGCTTGCGATCACGAAGGCGTCACGCCGGATATTCTTTGCATGGGCAAAGGGATCACCGGAGGCTACTTGCCGATGGCGGCGACGATCGCACGGCCTCATGTGTTTGAGGCGTTTTTAGGAAAATCATCCGAGCGAAAACAGTTCTACCACGGCCATACCTTCGGCGGGAATCCGCTTGCCGCTGCGGCCGCGGTGGCCTCGCTCGATTTGTTCCGCGACACGAACTTGACCGACAAGATCGACGCCAAGAGCCAGTTTCTACGTGAGTGCCTCACTCCGATCGCAAACCATGCTCACGTCGGCGACGTGCGAGGCCGAGGGTTGATGGTGGGGATCGAGTTGGTAGCCGATCGCGAAAGCAAAACGCCATTTGACGCCGACCGATTGATTGGACGCGCGATCTGTGAGCGTGCAACCGAACTCGGGGCCTGGATTCGCCCTCTCGGGGATGTCATCGTGCTGATGCCGCCGTTGGTCGCATCGGACGAGGAACTGCGTTATCTCGCAGAGACCGTAACCCAAGCGATCGAAGAAGTACTGGCGGATATCGACTAAAATGGGGGGCGGCTCAACTGCTCTCCGCATACGAGCCATTTTTAACTTTCATGGATGCTTGCCACCCCCTCGAGAACAAGACACTGCGATGTCAAACACATCGGACTCGGAAGACCAAACGCCCATCGACACGTCGGATCCGGCAATCGTCGCTCATTACGAACCGTACCTTCGCATGCTTGCAAAAGTTCAGATGCGGCGGGCATTGCAGGCGAAGATTGGCGCATCGGACATCGTTCAGCAAACGATGCTGCAGGCAGTCCAGGCGATTGATCAATTCCGAGGCACGGGCGAGGCCGAATTCCGAGGCTGGCTGCGACAAATCCTTGCCCGCCACCTTTGTCATCTCGATCGCGATTTCCGTCGAGACAAGCGGGACGTTCGCCGCGAACAATCGATGCAGCAACAATTGGCAAAGTCCTCAATGCGGCTCGAAGGATTGTTAGCAGGTGACGGCCCCACGCCCAGCCAAAACGTGGCGTTGGGCGAAAACGTGGTACGAATCGCCTTGGCAATCGAGCAGTTGCCCGAGTCGCAGCGCGAAGCCATCCGGTTGCACTACATCGATGGCCTGAAGTTGAGCGAAGTCGCAGCAGCGATGGACAAGTCCAGCGGAGCGATAGCGGGACTGCTGCACCGCGGAATGAAGGCACTGCGTGAGCAACTCGGCGAAGCGTAACCCCGCTCCTTTGACGCCGCTGCCCCCGCCAACCGACACCTCCTCGCACAGCAGTCCAATCCCCCCCGTCAAGTCAAATGTTCATTGCATCTTCAACCGTTGGTCCCGGCTTCTGAACATCGGCATCCTATAACTCGGCCCGCGAAGGAGTTTTTTGTCAGTCGCAATGTCGCGGCGTCCTTTGCGTCAAGAGTTGTCTGCCTCAGGAACACGATGAATGTTGAGTCGCACGTTAAAGAAGAATCACCGCTATGCTTTTACGCTGGTGGAATTGTTGGTGGTTATCGCCATCATTGGTGTTTTGGTTGGATTGTTGTTGCCGGCCGTCCAAGCCGCACGAGAAGCAGCGAGACGAATGAGTTGTGGAAATAACTTCAAGCAGCTTGGCTTGGGGATTCACAACTACCACGCTGCTTACAATCAATTGCCCACCCATAAAACCGGGACGGGATTGGCGCTGGCGTCCGCATGGGACCAATCCAACCTGAATGGTAATTGTCAAGAACTGAGCATGTTGGTGGCGTTAACCCCGTTTGTCGAAGCCCAAGCGTTGTGGGAACAGATCAGCAATCCGCAGCCTGGTTTTCAAAGTATGGGGCCAACACCGGATATCACGACGTATTCGCCGTGGGTGACCGAATTGCCCACACTGCGTTGCCCCAGTGATCCGGGTGTCGGCAGCCCCGGCCTTGCCCGCACGAACTACGCCGCCTGTTTGGGTGACAGTGCTTATTCGATGACGCACGGACCTCGATCCAATTTATTGACACTCAGCAACACCGCTGCGGGTGCGGCTCGAGCAAACCAACGAGGCGTGTTCGTTCCACGCGACAAAGCGGCATTCCGAGACATCCTCGACGGACTCGCCAACACCGTGATGATGGGTGAAATCGCAACCGACCTGGGGGATCGCGACGCACGTACCGCTCCTAAAGCGGCGGGCGTGATGGTGGGCGGACTCGGCATCAACCCCGCAGATTGTGCAGGCACAGGAAAAGATACCAACCGTCCACAGTTCTGGGCTGCGGGAACCGACACCATTCTGGATGGCGGCAACGCGGCCTTCGGTCGTGGCTTCCGCTGGGCCGATGGCAACCCAGTCTACTCGACGATGCAAACAATCTCGCCACCGAACTCGGCGGCCTGTTCGACAAGCGAAGGGATCATCGACACCTCGGGCACGCTAACGTCCTCGGCGACCCCTGACAAGAACTATGGTTTGATGCCCGCCGGCAGCCGACACCAAGGCGGTTGCCACGTCTTGATGGGCGATGGATCGGTCAAATTCATCACCGATTCGATCGAAGCTGGCAGTCAATCGACTCGCATGGTCAGCAACATCGAAGGAAACGCTGGCCCTCCTTCCACACTGCCTGGGTCCAAGAGCCCTTATGGTTTGTGGGGTGCGTTGGGAACGCGTGCTGGCAAAGAAGTCGTCTCGAGCGACTTCTAGACGGTCCACCGAGATAACAACATAACATCCCATACACGCTGCGTTTGCGAGCCGAACGCAGCGTGTTTTCGTAATCTTATTGGCGGCGTCACGCTGGCGGCGGAAAAAATAACAGCTTGCCAATTTTGTCGGAATGCATATCACATCTTCTATTCGGCATCCTCTGCGATGAATCGCCTAGCGATTTCAGTCACCGTAACGTGTGTGACACCCCAACCTTTCATTTTCAGACACTCATTTTCCGACACACGTGCAATCGATATTCGCAGCGGCAAAGATTACGATCCTGGGCAACCGATCTCATTTGATTGACATCCCGAGCCCGTAACGATAATGCGGTTAGAGGGAAAGTTATCTTCCTAATAAACCGATTTGATCCGAATGCTAAAGAACGTTCCCCTACCTAACTTCGACGGCGCGTCGCATCCAGACGAACATCTCGAATTAATCGAAGAAGCGAACGAGCGAGTGGATGCGTTTACCAAAAATCGCCGCGACACGATTCACAACTTTGTCGTTTCCGATTTCGAATTGGTCGGCGCGGCGATTGGGTGGTTAGTCGAAAACCGCATCGCTTGCGGCGATGCGTTTCTGGAGTGGGGCAGCGGGTTTGGAGTCGTCACGATGTTGGCGGCAATCGAAGGCATGGAGGCGGTCGGGATCGAGGTCGAGCGTGACTTGATCGATCAATCTCGCCTGCTCGCCGAAGACTTTGGCATCGACGCCGAATTTGTCGAAGGCAGTTTTTTGCCCGACGACCGTTCGGTGATCGAATCCGTGATCCAAGACTTTGAAAATGTCGATATCGACAGCCCGAGTGCCTACGAAGCACTAGGGAAATCGATCGATGAATTCGATTTGATCTTTGCCTTTCCGTGGCCCGGCGAGCAGGGGTATTTCGCAGCCATCTTTGATCAATTCGCCGCCGACGGAGCATTGCTGCTGACGTACGACGGACGCAACCAATTGCGACTTCAGCGACGCGAATAAACGCCGCTGTGGAGGTGTTATTTCGCTTCGGATGCGGTGGGTGTTTCCGCATTCTGATGGCACGTCAAGACAACACGGATCGCTTCGTAGGAAATCTTGCCTTCAAAGAATTCATGCATCGGCTTGATCCGCCCTTCTTCCACCAAATGCAGGTTGCCGAGAATGGAATCACGAGTCTGCTCGTCCACCCAGGGCGACGGATCAGTGATTTTTTCTTGACGCAAAAAATCCTGCAAATAGCCGACGACGGTCGAGACCGCTCGCCCCAATTTCTCGGCGACTTCTTCGATCGATTCGCCACGGCGGAAATTATCAAACGCGGCCATCGAGTTCGCGTTGGGCAAGACCGCTCGTGGTGCAACTGCGGCTGCAGCCGGCGCGGGAACCGTTTTCACATCCGTTTCGAGATTGTGGGTTTCACAGTAAGTGCCAATCGGCTCGAGAAACGTTTCGCCAAAATCGGCCAATTTCCGATCGCCAACTCCTTTGATCTTGCCGAACGCCTCGAGCGTTGTCGGACGAACACGAGCGAGTTCACGCAGCGTGGCGTCGCCAAACACGATGTAGGCCGGTACGTTTTGCTCCGATGCAATCGCACTTCGCTTGCTCCGCAACGCTTCAAATAATCCACGTTCCACGCCGTCCCACGAATCCACCGACGCCACTCGGCTTCGTGAGCGTGATTTTTTACCAGGAACACTCAATCGTGGATTTCCATCGCGGTGCAACAAGCGGCGGCCCGATTCGGAAAGCGACAGAATCTGGTACTCACCGGTACGCTGCAAATACGATTGCTGGACCAATTGGTCGATCCACATCCGCACCGCATTTAATCCGTCGTCGGTTAACAAACCATGGGTGCTCAATTTGTCGTGCCCGAGTTGGACGATCCGCTGTTCCGTTGATCCGACGAGAACCTTGGCAACGTGAGACGCCCCGAAACGCTCTTGCACTCGCAGAACGCACGACAAAATCTTCTGACTCAACGTAATTGGGTCGTCGACCAATTCAATTTCATCGAGACAAAAATCACAGGCACCACAATTTTCATGGGTGTAGGGTTGGCCAAAATATTCGACCAGAGCCTTGTGCCGACACACGGGGCTTCCGCACAACTGATTGATCGCTTCGAGCGATTGCAGTGCACCGCCGCCGGTCGCTTGCGAGTCGCCCTGCATGATTTTTTTCCACGTGACCACGTCGCCACCGGAGTAGATCAAAACGCATTCGGATTCCAAACCATCACGCCCCGCGCGACCACTTTCTTGTTGGTAGTGCTCGATCGATTTTGGCATCCCCGCATGGACCACAAACCGCACGTTCGACTTATCAATCCCCATTCCAAAGGCGACGGTGGCGACGATCACATCGCATTTCTCTTTGATAAATGCGTCTTGGCTTTGCTTCCGATCCTCGTCACTCATGCCG
>CAXBHV010000224.1:0-7957 GCA_963974855.1 uncultured Rhodopirellula sp.
GACATATTGGAGGAACACACTCCGCCAATCAACAATATCCAACTTTAGTTAGCAGTCCGGTTCGCGGTCAGTCAACATTGATTGAATGCTCGACAGGAACTTCGTGTAGTCTGTCGAGTCTGTCGAGGAGTAGTTGAGATTGCGAAATGCACTTGTCAACCGAACGAAAAAGTCGTGGGCTTCCTCTTTATGGTCAAACAAGAATTCACGCTCAGTCACATCTCTAACCAGCATGAGCATTGTTTGCTGACGTTCGAGCGGCGTTGTGACATCTACTGGATCGAATGCGTCTTGCTGCAAGTAGACTGTATCTAGAAACTGTGATTTCTGATGAATCACGAAGTCGTCGAGTGAAATTCCCTCCTCGCCTGTCACCTGCATCATCTGGTAGATCGAATCTGCTCGACGAAGTAGCACAAGCAACGACTCGACACAATCTGTCCAGCCTGGATCAATCTCCCGATCAAGAAAAGGCCGTAACTGTTCCCTGTAGCGCGACCATGACAAAAGTGGGTCAATTGCCGGATAGAATCGTTTATAGGCACGATCATATGAAAGACCCAGAAAGGTTTTTACTGTTCCGAGCGTCGACTGCGTCACGGGTTCTTCAAAGTTACCTCCAGCAGGTGAAACCGTTCCGATCATTGTCAAACTACCTATAGAACCATCACATGTCTTGAGCACTCCAGCTCGTTCATATACGCCCTTGATCGCTGAGTCGAGGTAAGCCGGGAATGCTTCTTCACCAGGAATCTCTTCTAGACGACCAGATGTTTCGCGCATGGCTTGCGCCCAACGCGAAGTGGAATCGGCTAGGAGCAGCACGTCATGGCCCATTTGGCGGTAATATTCTCCCAACGTGATACCTGTGTAGATGGAAGCCTCGCGGGCAGCAACCGGCATCGAAGAAGTGTTGCAGATGATGATAGTACGATCCATCAGTGAACCGCCCCCATGTGGATCCTGTGCTTTGGAAAATTCGTTGATGGTATCGACAACTTCGCCAGCGCGCTCGCCACAAGCAATCACGATCACAACATCAACAGCTGAATGGCGAGCAATCAATGTTTGCAAAACGGTTTTTCCAGCGCCAAACGGACCTGGGATACACGCTGTACCTCCGCATGCGATGGGAAAAAACGTGTCGATGGTCCGAATTGTTGTAATCAACAAATCAGCTGGATACTGCCTCTCAACAAGTTGCCGCCGGAGCAGATCCGCCGGTAGAGGAAAGCGAACGGGCCACTCTTGCCTCATCGTCAGCGGACGATCACCACTTCCATCACGAATACGGGCGACCGGTTCGTCAATTGTGAAGCTGCCTCCCTGTATCCATGTCAACTCGACCGGTCCGTCGAAGTCAAAAGGCACCATGATCTTGTGTTCAATTCCATGTTCTTGCACGGTGCCCACGACATCACCCGCACGCAGGCGATCTCCGGTTCGGCGCAAGGGAACGAAGGACCATTTTTGTTGTCGGTCAAGTGCGTTCGCGTAGTGTCCGCGACGAAGAAAAAAACCATCGCGATTGGCAAGCGTTTCCAATGGATTCTGTAGTCCATCGTACACCGAACCCAGCAAGCCGGGACCTAGTGATGCGGAGAGCATGCGGTGCGTTAATTCCACGCGATCTCCGACTCGCACCCCCTGAGTGTCCTCAAAAACCTGCAGATCGGCTTCGCGCCCATATACACGCAGTACCTCCGACTTCAATCGGTCTTCGCCGACACAAACGTAAGCCACTTCGTTTTTCATAATGTTGCCGTCAGGTACTTCAATCGATACCATATTGCCGTTGACTGCCTTGACTTGAGCTTTAATTGTCGATGCATGCATGTTCGCCGAGCGTCTCCATCAAAAGTGTGTCAAACCGCTGCTGGCCAGCAGATTGGTTTAGTCGCGTCCAGCGATCAACGATTTCCCACCGTGCGAGATACAGCAAGATGGTTTCGAACGAAAAGTAATACTGGTCGGCTAACTTTACCCAGCGATTCCAAGTGGCCCACAGGAGTTGCCGTTCCACCTTCAGTGGTTCATTTGACTCCAAATATTCACGCACCGACGGAATCCACGGATGTTCGAGTACCAAACGAAAATCCGGGTGCTGCCAATGTTTGCGGATATGTTCGACGTACTGACCGACGGCTGGTGGTGGAGCGAGCCCTATTCGCTTCCGCCTCAGAGCACACGTGATAGTTCGGACATCTATGCGGTGGTTGATGATGCCTCGGACCAGGCTGTTCGTGATCGTGTTCATTAACCGGTCATATTCCTGTTGAACATCTAAGTCACTACGTTCTGGCTCCTGCCGATCCCAAAGCAAAAATCGTTGTACCTGTTCGACGACATTCTTATCATGTTCGCCCAGCATCGTCAGTCGCTGTTGCAAGCGAATCCGCGAGATCGGCACCTGTTCGACTTCAAACGTCCGCGGCATATAGGGTAGACTTGCGACCAGCATATAATAATCAGTGGAAGATGGCGTCATTGGATGATCCCTTCCATGATGGCGCGGAACCGTGGGTTTAAGTGACGTAACAACAAATTTGCGACAGCTCGATCAGTCAGGTCAATCTCCAGGTCTTCTTCTTGCAACTGAATGCGGATTCCAGCCGATGAGTCTTCTCGCGTGCCGATTTCGATTCCTTCACGCAGCATGTCTTTCGTTACAGTGGCAACGAAGTGACTGAGGTTACCCTCCTTCACTTCCTCAGGATCGCGGCGTAACTGTTCTAAGCCAACGACATTGTTGGGAAGAAGCACTTTTGCTCGCTGCTCGGCAGAAGGTGCGACACGACCTCCAACCTCCAGAATCAATTGATTCAGAAATTCATCGTCATTTAGTTCTCGTGTGACAAGACGTCGAACCCGATCGGCAAACCGCTCCACCAATTCCGACTTGAGCCTGAGCATTGCGTCACGTATGGCTAATTGAAGAGATTCTTCACTCGCTTGCTTCGTCTGACTTGCTTCTTCCCGTGCCCGCCTAATGATCGCATCGGCTTCACGTCGTGCTTCGTTCAGTCGCTCTTCAGCGCGCTGGCGAGTCTGCTCCAGTAGCTCATCGGCTTGGACCTTGCCTTCCTCAACGCCTTGTTCACGCAAGCGCTGAATCAGTTTTTCGACGCCGGAAGATTCGTTCGAACTAGCCATGTGTTAATTTCTCCTTATCCTACCGGGCTACCAGGAATTCCTCCGCCGACAATCATCGCGAAAATAAATGCGAATACCGCAAATCCCTCGACGATTGCTGCTGGCGCGATTGCTAAACCAAATACTTCCGGCTTGGTTTTCGTCGTATTGATAGCTGATGCACAACATGCTCCTTGCAGAATCGCACTGAATATCAGAGCCAGACCGGTTAGCAACCCTATCGCGAACAGACCCGGTGCCGCCTCGGGCGTGACGATGCGATTCAACTGCATGGTAACTACGATGCCGTAAATCGTTTGAGAGGATGGTAGAGCTGAAGCCCCCACCAATCGCCCATACCCACTCTCAACATCGAGTAATGCGCCGCTTGCGGCTTGGCCGGCGCGGGCACATCCAACGATGCTTCCAATAGCTCCTAGAGCGGTTGGCAGAAAAATTCCCGCCCAACCCAATGCCAAGATAGTAAAGGTTTCCATATTCATTTAGCCTTTTTACAAAATGGGTGAAACGGATAGCCTTCGTCCGGTAGGCTCCAGCCGAAAAACTCGATGCAATTCAATCGTAGACCATGCACAACTCCGCTCATGATTACCAACGCAAAGTTTAGACCATGCCCAAAAACGACAGCAACCACTGCCAATAAGCTGCCAACGCCGAAACAACAACTTGCCTTATAAGTCAGTTCGTTAAAGGTGGCTGCTAACTGCGCACTCGCCAGTCCGAGAGCGAATAGACGCAAGTAACTCAGTACATCACCAAAAATACGAGAAATACTCGTCAATGAGAGAATGCCATCAACGAATCGCTTGCCGTGATCTTTCAAACTCAGTGTGAAGATCGGCCGGTCACTGCTGAAGAAAAATATACCAACAATACCGGCTCCGATGGTCCATGTACCATAATAAATCAAGGTGTCTGTCTGTCCGATACCACTCTTGCCAAGCCCAAAAGCCAAGCCACCAGCCAATATGGAAGCCCAACCGATCGACGATAGCATCATCGGTGACCAGCGACGACTCCAGGACAATGCTAGATTGGCCAGTGTCAGATGTGCAACACCGATAGAAATGGAAATCTGCATCATTAGAGTCATATTCGCTGCATCGACGACATGCAATCGATCCAGCACCGATCCTTTGGGAGGGGGGAAACCAAAGTAGCTACCGACCGCGATCCCATATGCAACAGACGTGATCGCAATCGCCACGAATAGCTTTCGTAATCTTACTCCACTCGACGATTCTCCCAGCCGAGCCCAAAAGAGAAGCGAGAGAATGACAAGCAAGACCGCATATCCGGCATCCGACATGATCATCGCAAAGAAAACACTGAACGACCAAAAAACAACGGATGAAGGGTCCCATGTGCGATATGCCGGTGTCGTATAAAACGACATGGCATCTTCCCCTCCGGCGGTAAGGCCTCGATTCGCCAACAGGGTTGGCGGTAATTCCTCGGTCGAAGGGCTTTCGATAGTCAATCCCAATTCATGCTGTTGTGCAAACGAACGGATTTGATCAGATTGTGAACTAGGTATCCAACCTTGAATGGCAAACATCGTTGGATCATCCAATGCTTGCTCTGCGGCTCGTTGCCGCGCGGCACGATCCTTGGCGATACCAATCGTACGTGACAATAGATGGGTCCAACGTGTTAGCTTAACCCGTTGCCAGTGCAACTCTTCTAACTCGGTTTTCACATCCTCGAATCGCCGTCGCAGTTCGGACAAAGGACGATCATTTAAATGCACCCGTGACACGGGCATTCCGATTGGTTCGTCGGAGCTGAGAACTACGATATAAACAAAGCGATGGTCACGTGCGACGACATGCCATGTTATCGCAATCTGCTCAAGCAAACTCACGCGATAGTGGGGGATGATGTAAAACCAAAGACGCAGGCCACTGAGATCGCCATCCGCTGGAAGCTGAAAGTTGCCCCATGGAGTCAATTGCTCGATGGCAATTTTCAATTCATCATGCTCTGCTTGAAACTGCTGTTGCTGCTCTTCGATCCATAGTGCTTTCTCTACCACTTTGTCGAACTGAAAACTGGAATCATCTTGGGTGGCGCGTCGATGAGTCGGGCTGGTACGTAAAAACTTCAAAGCGTGAAAAGCATTGGGGAATAACTTCAGTTGGTGCGTATCCTCGTCGTGGCTTCTGTTCAAGTCAACAAGATGCATAATGCCCAACTCTTGTAGGCCATCAAGGACAGCATCTTTCTGATCAGCCGTGCCGTATTGCGTCACTTTGACGACGGGGAGGATTGCCATTACACGGTCCCCTTCGCTATTTCATCGAGGTTCTGCTTTGCCTTGGCAATCTTGGAGCGAACAACAGCAGCGCGCTCCGTGTCAGCCAAGTAAATCTTGATTCGATGGATCTTCTTCTCTGCTTGCGGAATCAGCACTTTCTCGAAAAGGTTGACACGTTGTGTGATCCGTCGTACCGCATCATTAAGGCGAGTCATTCGTGTCTTCTCAATCTCTCGACGTAGATGTAACTTCGCCATCGTTTGTAATAACTCGACCAGAAAGTCGACCCAAAACGGCTTTGCCACCATCGAATACTCCGTCATAGAAAAACTAATCTGGCCTAACACGGGTAGTCGTACACCGAGCACATTTTCCTCATTGACGATCACGGCCTCAACACTTACCAAGCCCGCCAAGTCCTGCTCACTGGACCCCAAAAGCGAGAAAAGCCCATTTTGTGCTGCATACAACTCGTCGATCTCTCGTTCCGTAGCAGCCAGGATACTTTTGGACCGCTGGTAATCAGCGATCAGCTGTTGTCGTTTCAGGTCGAGCGATGGTAGAAACCGCTGGTACATTGCGAGTTGATCGCGTTGCTGTTTGAGTGCCGTCTTGTTGAGTGCCAGTGCCATAGGAGTGACTAGCCTTCACTATTTAGTGGCCGAGGTTTTGTCGTTTCCAAAATACTTATTTACTAACGCCTGTTTCATCAGCAATTCGTCTGCCTCAAAACACTCGTGAAGAGTCTGCCAACTTAGATCGAGTGCATCATTCAATGGCATGGAAATCTCAATATCCATGAATCGTTTGACGAACAACTTGCCGAAACGCAGTAGTTTTTCGTCAAAAGGCGAAAGATCGAACGCCATCGCCAGTTTCTTTTCCGCTTCCTTGGCACCAGCATAAAAACGGATCATCGTGTTCATGACCTGAGAATGATCTTCTCTCGTGACCTTGCCAATCACTTGTTGCTTAAGCCGTGACAATGAACCGAAAGGGTCGATGACTCCATGGTGCAGGTAGAGTTGGCCCTCAGTGATGTAACCGGTGTTATCAGGAACGGGGTGAGTGACATCGTCTCCCGGCATTGTTGTCACGGCAAGAATGGTTACTGAGCCTGCACCTTTGAAGTCGCAAGCCCGTTCATACCTCTGGGCAAGCTGGGTATACAAATCACCCATGTAGCCGCGATTTGACGGAACACGTTCCATCGCAATACCGATCTCTTTGAGGGCATCGGCGTAAGCGGTCATGTCGGTCAGCAGAACAAGGACTCTTTTTCCTTCTTCGACAGCAAACCGTTCTGCAACCTTGAGAGCCATGTCGGGTACGAGCAAACGTTCGACAATGGGATCAGATGCTTGATTGACGAACATGACAGTGCGACTAAGGATGCCTTCGCTCTCAAATGTAGAGCGAAAGAAATAGTAGTCATCGAAAATGAGACCCAACCCGCCGAAGATAATGATGTCAGCGTCCGCCTGAATCCCGATACGAGCGAGTAATTGGTTGTAGGGCTCGCCAGCAACCGAAAAGATGGGAATCTTCTGGCTTTCGACTAGACAGTTGAATAAATCGATCATTGGAACACCCGTATGAATCATGTTCTGCGGAACGATCCGCATTTTTGGATTCACTGAGGGACCACCGATGGGAATCGCCGGTTCATTTGACAAATCGGGTCCGTCGTCCATTGGTTCTCCAGAACCACGAAATATACGTCCCAGAATGCTTGGAGCATACGTCACCTGCATCGGGTGTCCGAGAAACTGAACTTTCGCCCGAGTTGATAACCCTTTGCCACCCGAAAATACTTGCAGTGAAACTACGTCGTGGTCTAGTTCGATGACTTGTCCCAAAGAGTTCCGACCGTCCCAGTTTTCGACAACTGCCAAGTCTCCAATGCCCACACCAGAAGCACGGACTTTTAGAATGTCACCAACAATCGCCAGGATGTTCGTATGTTTTACAAGGTCGGGAATCATGGTGATGGGGTCCTTCTCCTGCGGTCGGGTAGCTTAAGAACTCGGTCATCAGGCATCAGACTTTTCCGATTCAAGATAGTGTGTCGGCTGTGCGTCGAATCTCTCAGCGCAATGAAGTGAGTAGAACACATATTCGATGCCGTTCCGCTTGCGTCTCGCTGCTGCTGAGCCCGGATCTAACACCATGCCACAAACAATGTCTTTCTTGCATGTCGTTTTTGTGACTGGTGAATCAGCTTGGACACCACGGCAGAATACGGAGGGACGGCGGAAATGCTCGGTTCGATATACTTCTAGCAATTCATTGACCAATCGTTGTGGATCGTTGTTATAGAGAACCCGAGCGCCGGTGTCTTTGTTGCACGTCTCCAGAATGCTGAAAAACCATATCACTGATGCCCCCCGTTCCGGTCAGCACTCCTATTAACTTTCCTTCGTCATAGGCAATCGCTAATTCACCCAGTGTTCCGCTTCTGCCTCCAACGATCACGTCCCATCAGCCCACTGCCAGTAAAGATCAGCACGTGGTGGGCGAGTGTTGGAGAACCATATTTATAAGCAT
>CAXBHV010000225.1:0-7943 GCA_963974855.1 uncultured Rhodopirellula sp.
CGTCCGCTTGATTCAGGTCTCGCTCTAATAGATTGCTGAAGCGAGTCAGTGTCACGCGTTCCCAACTTAGTAATGCCAGCTTTTCGTCAACATATTCCAGACGCGACTGAAGCTCCGATAGCGGGCGTGGGTCCAGTTCGACCGGCCTGGCAGGCAACTCGACCGGCTCGTCGGCACTAATCACCGTCACGTATTGAAACTGAACATCCTCACTGATTTTTTGCCAGAGCCGATGCGACTCTAGCAATCGATCGAGTCGCCGGTGCGGGATCGGATAGAACCATAGTCTCATTCGGTGAGGCAGGGGGCGCTGCGGAATTCTGAAATCGCCCCAAGGTCGGGTTTGGTCGATTGCCTTGGCGAGAAAATCTCGTTCGTCCTGCAACTGCTCGCGAAGATGTTTGTTTCGCAAGACTTCGCGAGCCGTTTCCAGACAGTCTCTGCGGCCGGTATATACCTTGTGTTGTTTCGGGTTTGGTGCTGGAGTGGCACGGAGATATTTGATTGCCTCGTGAACTTCGCTGCGGTACTCATGATGCGGAGTCTTGCGGTCGGCGACTTCGTTCAAATCGATCAAATGCAAACAGCCTATTTGCTGAAGCCGCAGCAGCACCTCGTCCCGTTGCAGCGCGGCTCCATAGAAGGTCACTTTGCGTAGTCTTACAATCGACATAGGTATCAGCGTGATTCTTTGTTGACGCTTTTGCGTTTGGCAATTTTCGAGCGGACGACAGCGGCCCGTTCCTGGTCGGAAAGGAAGATGACAATCTTTCGTATGTTGGTATCGGCCCGTGGAATCAGGACTTTTTCAAACAGATTGACGCGTTGGGTAATTCGACGCGAGGCAATGTCCAACAATGCGACCCGCTTGTCGGCCACTTGGCGTTTGATATTCAGCGTCGCCATTTGCTGTAGGTTTTCGACCAACAGATCGACCCAGAACGGTGTCACTAGCCGCGAATAGGTCGCGATATCAAATTCGACTGCTATGGCAATCGGCAGCGTGGTGCCTAGCATGTTTTGTTGGCCGATCTTCACATCGCGAATGCGGACCAGACTGGCATAGTCGCGTGTCGCCGCAGTCGAGCTGCCCATCAACGGATAGATCTGCTCGACCCGCGACTGGAGCTCGTCGTACTGCGAGTGGATTTCGGCTTGCTCTGTACGAGCTTGTTTCAACGCGGCCATCAACTGCTGCCGCTTTAGATCCAACGCGGGAAGAAACCGTTCGAAGGACTGCAGTTGGTCGCGTTGCTGTTTCAGCGTGGTCTTGTTCAGAGCCAATGTCATGCTGGTTTTAGCTCTCCACGGCGCGAGGTTTCGGGAAGTACTTATCGATCAAATGATCTCGCATCAGCAACTCATGCGGCTCGAAACATTCCGCCATCGTCTGCCAGCACAGATCGAGCGCATCGTTCAACGGCAGCGCCACATCAATATCCATGAATCGTTCGGAAAACAGTTTGCCGAATTTCAAAAGCGAGTGATCGAGTGGCGAAAGGTCAAATGCCATCTGTTGTTTCTTCTCTGCGTCTTTTGCACCGGAATAGAAACGGATCATGGTGTTCATTACTTGCGAATGGTCTTCACGGGTCACCTTTCCGATCACTTGCTGCTTCAGCCGCGACAGCGATCCGAAGGGGTCGATCTTACCGTCGTGCAGATAAAATTGCCCTTCCGTAATATATCCGGTATTGTCAGGAACCGGATGCGTGACGTCATTGCCCGGCATGGTTGTAACCGAAATGATCGTGACCGAGCCTGCACCCTTGTAATCACATGCGCGTTCGTATCGCAGAGCGAGCTGGCTGTACAAGTCGCCCATGTATCCGCGATTGGACGGCACCCGCTCCATCGCGACCCCAATTTCTTTCAGTGCGTCGGCATAGGCTGTCATGTCGGTCATCAGACACAGGACGCGTTTGTTTTCTTCCACCGCAAATCGCTCGGCAACTTTGAGTGCCAAGTCCGGTGCCAGCAACCGTTCCACGATCGGATCGGATGCCTGATTCACAAACATCACGGTACGGTCAAAGACGCCTTCGTTTTCAAACGCACTGCGAAAGAAATGGAAATCGTCAAAGATCAACCCCATTCCGCAAAACACCGTGATGTCTGCGTCCGCCTGAATTCCGATCCGAGCGAGCAGTTTATTGTACGGTTCACCCGCGATCGAAAAGATCGGAATTTTTTGGCTTTCGACTAGACAGTTAAACACGTCGATCATCGGGATCTTGGTCTCGATGAACTTGCTGGGCACGATCCGTAGAGTCGGGTTCACCGAGGGGCCACCCGCGTCCACACGCCGGTCATCATCCAGCCGTGGCCCGCCGTCTATCGGTTGCCCGACTCCGTCAAAAATGCGCCCTAGAATATTGGGAGAGAATTTGACTTGGGGGGAACGACCCAAAAAGTGGACTCGTACGTTTGTTGAAAGCCCTTTGCTGCCAACAAAAATCTGCAGCGAAACTTCTTCTCGTTGAATTTCGACGATCTGCGCCAGCGATCGATCACCATCCTGGTTTTCAACAACCGCCAAATCGCCCAAACCAACATTGACTGCGCGAACCGTCAGGATATCGCCAACAATGGAGATCACTTTTGTGTATCGCAGCAATCGATTGAACATGTAATAAATATCCTCTTGCCATTCTTCGCTTGACTGTGAAGCATTTCGCATGCGTTTGAGCAACTCAACTCACATTTAACGGCTCAACGTAGAGCAAACAACTCTTTCACTCCATTCACAGTCTAGAATGGCGGATATCAGTTATACATCCATTACTGGCTCTTTTGGCGTTCGATCTTCATGGCCACTGTCGGTGCGATTGGAATCGGTCAAATCGGTCTGGTCCTGATCTTGCTGAAGTAGGCTCTGCACGGACGCACACCAACGCCGATGGTGCGGAAGTCAATGCCCAGTGTGTCGTCGCGGGATTACGATCACTTTCGGATCGGCCTCTTGATCCGTTTCTTCGATTCTCAGCCAGGTTGGTTTCGGCGGACGAGGTGCTCGCTGTCGATATACTGGACGCTGCAAGCCTTCAGCCATCTTGAAAGCAAGACGTCGCGAAGTGACTCTGCGATTTGCAAGCCTTCGCTGCGGTCAGTTAATGTCGCGCTGGCTCGGTTCGGATGTCCGGCGGCGTGTCCCAAGCCTTTTATCGTTTGGTCGAGAAGTGCGACTGCATTGCCGCCGCCTGGTTCGGTTCGTACCGAGAGGAGTATGCGATGGTTGTGTACCGCTGCGCAGAGGACTTGTTTCAGTCCTTCGCGACGGATTAACAAATCGGCGACTTCGCCGATCGTTTCGGGACACGATGTTTGCGGCAACATGCAGAACGCTGTGTCACCGTAGAGTGTACAGCTTAGCAGTGCCTTGGCGAAGTCGCCGAAGTACTCAGCCGATAACGGTGCGTTCTCGATGTCCCCCAACATGCTCAGGTTCGCTCGAGTCATCAACCACTCAAGCACCGAGCGGTCGAATGCTTCGTAAGCCGGGTTGCAGCCTTTCGTTTCGCTACGGATGCCGTACAGCAATGCGGTCGCCAATTTTTCGCCCGGTTCGATCTCAAGTTCGATCAGATAGCTGGCGGCGATTGCGGACGCCGACGACACTTCGGTGCGGACATCGAGTACCAGTGGACGCGAGTGTAGATCGTTGATGGTTGGCAAGGTATGGTGGTGGATCACGGCCAGCGGATCAAACAATTGTGAATCAATAAGATGCCGGCTCGAATTTGGTTCGCAGTCGACGAAGATCAGGGCAACATTGCTGACGACAAAGTATTCGTCGAGCATTTCGATCGGTGGTTCAAGCAGTTCGATCAGCCGTCTGTTCTCACTACGGAGTATCTCGCCACGAGCGATGACACGAGTTTCGCAGGTCGTTTCTTCGTCGATCAAGCGTTTGATGGCCCAACTCGCAGCGATACCGTCCGCGTCGGGCGTATCATGTGTGACGATGACGGCGAACTCATAGGGTTGGATATGCTTGAGTAGCTCCGTTGCTTTGGTGGTGTCCATCGAACGTGCGTGTTGTATGTTCATCATTTCCCCACAGCTGAGCATGTTTCGGAATCGGAATTTTTGGAATCGGAATTGACGAACCTGTCGGAGTTCGGCAATACGGCATCGACCGTCGTATCCAGCCTCGATTCCAATTTGATTTCGTGAGCGAAATTTTGCAGCATCCCACACTCTGGGCATCGCCACGTTTCGATTGGCAGGACTTTTTCCTGCCCCAGCATGAAAGACCAATAGTCGCCGCTAGCCCAGAAAGTGGACTCGCGACGATGCGCTCCATTTTGGTCCAGTGTGAAGCCTTTCTCTAATCTCGCTCGACAGCGAGGACAAGTTAGCGACGTGTTCGACATGGGAGACCTCACGAGGTGTAAGCGAAAATCGTCACTGCACACTCGATGGGCGGAACACAAGAAAACGAAAATCGCCCGTGGTGCGTGCGGCGACGTTCTCTAAGGGAATTCAACCTCGAAGACAATGCAACTTCGGTGCCAAGCGATTGTTGCTCAGCTCGCTCGCACTACAACGACACTTTGACACTCGACAACGCCAAGTTGGCACCAAACCAAGTTAGCACTACGGTCGATAGAATTCCTATCGTCCCGTGGCGATTAGCATTGACGGCCAAGCCTTTCTGTAGATGGATCACTGCCGCACACTGTGTGGGCGGGATGGCGAACTGTGGGCGGGATAGAAAAACCGCCTGCGGAGCGTGCCGCGACAATTGGTACGCTCGTTGCATTTATAAGCAATTGGGCGGTGAAAACTGCCATTTTTAACAACACAACTCCACTGTTCCTTTTTCATAGGGAGGATCGAACGATGGTACACACACGATGGCAACCCGTTGCGGAATTGAATCGTCTCCGCAGCGAACTGGAACGTGCTTTTGCTCAGACCGGATACGGGCGTGCTACCGCCGGCGCAGGCGTCTTCCCGCCGTTGAACCTGTGGGAGAACGACGACAACCTGTACATGGAAGCCGAATTGCCTGGGTTCGAGATGGATGATTTGGAAATTTATGTCACCGGAGGCAACCAGCTTTCGATCTCGGGTGAGCGCGAGCAACCCAAACTCGAAGGCGGTGCGTGGCATCGACAAGAACGCGCGTACGGCAAGTTCCGCCGCATGTTTGAATTGCCCTGCGATGTCGACGCTGACGACGTTTCGGCGAACTTCTCGGGTGGCATCCTGACCTTGACGATGCCCAAGAGCGAAGAAGTGAAGCCACGACGAATCGAAGTCAAAGCAAGCTAATCGCCGGATGAGTCTTTTATTTCATCCCAAACTAAATTCAAGAATCAAAAAAGGAGACCTATCCATGACTACAACGATGACCCATAGCGAAAAGCAATCGGGCACAGGTGGCAGCCCGGAACAAACCTATCAATCTACGTTTGTGCCTCGATTTGACATTTGGGAAGGCGATGATGAGTTGCTGCTCTTTGGCGACCTTCCTGGTGTCAACGTCGACGACTTGGACATTCGGTTTGAAAATCGCGAGTTGACAATTCACGGTAATGTTTCGCCACGCTATGAAGGCGAAATGTTGTACGGGGAATACGGCATCGGCGATTTCCACCGAACCTTCACGATCGGTGATGCAATCGACGCCGAAAAGATTTCAGCCGAAATGCATAGTGGCGTCCTAAAGCTGCATCTGCCGAAATCCGAGAAGGTTAAGCCTCGTCGCATCGAGGTGAAGGCGAGCTGATTGTTGACAGTTGTGGCGACGGCGAGTGCCACACCGCCGACGCCAATCGAAAACCGTCGGACAATCGAGGAAAGAAAGGAGGAAACAAAATGATTGACAAACTGATCCCTTGGAAAAAGAGGAGTGATGAATTGAAGGTCCGTCACGATGACCATCCCATTTCGCGTCTCCGGGATGATTTCGATCAAATCTGGGACCGTTTTTGGGATGACTGGAACGTGGGCGGATTGAGCAAGCGGAGTGACGGATCGCGGATGCTGGGGGCACACGTCGATCTTGACGACGAAGACAACGAGTACGTGCTGCGTGCCGAGTTGCCTGGTTTTGAGCCGGACGACTTCGACGTCAAAATCAGCGGTAACGTGCTGACGCTAAAGGCAGAGCATAACGAAGAAGGCAAGGAAAACGATGGGAATTACCGTCGCTACGGCAGTTTCTACGAGTCCTTCACGTTGCCACAAGGTGTGCAAGCGGACAACATTGACGCGAAGTACCACAGCGGTGTACTGGAAGTTCACTTGCCAAAGAGTGAGGAGTGCAAGGGGAAACGCATCGAGGTCAAGTCGACTTGATGAGTGGCCCCGAGACTGATGGATGGGAGTGTGACCCTGCGATTATCGCAGGGTCATGTTTTTTCGCCGCCGCACACTCCGCAGGCGAGTTCCCAGCGATCTGCCCACGGAGTGTGCGGCGATGATCATCAGGAGACAAAATCATGAACAACTACCGGTTCTTGTCACTCTACTCAGGTCTGTGTTCAATTTTGGTCGTCGGGCTGGCGTTCTCGACGTACTCTTTCTACAGCCGGTCTAAGCTGCGATCGAGTCAGCTGGAACTCGCCCAACAGAAACTGAACGAACTGAGTCAACAGCAACGCGAGCAAGCCGGCGAAGTGGTCGCTCTGAAATCAATCCTCGGTTTCGGTGAGGCAACGGATCTGGCCACGATCCGCGAAGCGGTCGCGAAAGACATCGAGGGTTATGCAGCTGATCTGCCGGGAGAGGTGACCGACTATCATTCGCTCGTTCAGCAAACAACGGCTGCGATTCGGCGACTGCATGATCGAACGTCGGATGCCTACGAGCGCAATGATGAGTTACGTGATAAGTTCACTCAGATGGAAGCAAGCTTTCAAAAGCAACTTGACATCGTGCAGGCGCGAGCGGAAAAGTTGGCGACCGACTTAGCGGAGGAACGCGAGGCATTTAGCGAAGATCGCGAGCGATGGGAACGAATGGCTAAAAGCGTCGCCGATCAACTCGAAGAGCAGCGACGCGAGAAGTACCGCGTCATGGCTTCTTACAGCGAGGAGTTGAGGAAGGCAAACACGGAACTCAGGCGGCAGCGACGGTTGACCGAACAGGTCGTCGAGCGTGCGAAGCCATCGGTCGATCGTCCGATCGAGCCGGATGGGTTTGTGTCGCTGACGGATCCAAGGTCGAAGACGGTTTGGATAAACGTCGGTTCTGCAGATAACTTGCAGACTCATGCGACCTTCAGTGTCTACGAGGCAAACGGTGAATCCGTGATCGCAAGAAGGCCGAAAGGTCGCATTCAAGTTGTCCGTATCGCCGGAGAGCATCTTGCCGAAGCAACTGTGTTGGAGAGCAATGTGAGCGATCCGCTATTACCCGGCGACGCGATTCATTCTCCCGCATGGGATGCCGGACAAAAGATAGAAGTTGCGATTGCTGGCCCAGTGGATTTGGACAGCGATGAGGCGGAGGATTCGGATGAGCTAAAATCGTTGATTGAGCGGAATGGCGGCAAGGTTGTTGCTGAGCTTTCGGCGGAAACTCGCTACTTGATTCTTGGTGATCGGGGCGACAAGTCCACGTCACCATCGGACGATACGATTCGGCTTGAACAATTGATTGCAGAGGCCAAAATGCTTGGCGTGGAACGGATCGGTGTGCAGGAGTTTTTGACACGTTTGGGTTGGAAGCCGCCACAGATCGAGCCGCTGTAACAATGCCGACCTTGCTTCACAACGTTTCGTTTGGGCGCGAGCCCCGGTTCAGCGCCCGAACCGTGGCTAGCAGGTTGTTGATTTGTTCGAATTGCAACTCGCCGTGGTGAGCCGTGAGCCGTGGGCCGTAAGGCACCGGGTAATGCTCGCACGGTGTACGATTCGTGCGAGACATAGCCCAATGTGAGCCGTGGGCCGTAAGGCCAATACCGCTAAATTGACATATCTAAAAAGTCG
>CAXBHV010000226.1:0-7908 GCA_963974855.1 uncultured Rhodopirellula sp.
CTCTTCAGCGTACATGCGTTCGGCCACAGGGCAAAGCATTCCGCTGTAGTCGTATTCAACGCCCGGATTGCACGTGAACGGAAATCCCTTCGAACCGATGGCAATCTTTTGCTGGTACAGCGAAGCGTGGTAGAGCGGCTTGACGTATCCTTCGGTCAGCGCTGTTCCCTCGAACCCTTCAGGTTTCGGTAATTCAGCCAATACCGATTTCAGGAAGAGGTGTCGGCTCAAACCTATCTTCTGGGCATCGTATCGAATCGGATAAATGTAATAGGCATGTGTCGAACCGTCTGGGATTTGTTGTGGAGTCAATCCATCGATGGCGTTCAGGCGTTGGTCCATGTAGTCGGCAAGTCGCATTCTCGCTTCAACTAACGGCGGAAGTTTCTTTAGTTGCTCGACCCCGATTGCTGCCTGTAGTTCGGTGAGACGGTAATTTGATCCAATTGTGTTGGCGATGTTTGTCAGCTCACATTGGTCAACGGCGTTTTCGCCGTGATTCCGAATCAATCGACAACGTTCGGCGATTTCGTCATCCTGCGTGACAATCATTCCACCTTCGCCGGTATGAATGTGTTTGTGGAAATTCAAACTGAATCCACCGACATCTCCGATCGCTCCAACCGGTTTTCCATCGCGAACGACACCGGGCGACTGCGCTGCGTCTTCGATGATCTTGATTCCTCTTGGTTTCGCGATTTCGCGAATCGCTTCCACATCGGCTGGGTAACCAAATAGATGAACCAGCACGATTGCCTTTGTTCGTTCTGTTATCTTTTCTTCGACGGATTTTGGATTGAGTGCGAATGTGTCAGGATCGATGTCCGCGAAGATCGGAATCCCACCGTAAAACAGTGCACAGGTTGCAGACGCCGACATCGTATACGGGGAACAAATCACTTCGTCCCCCGGTTCCACTCCAATGGCGCCAATACATGTGACCAAACCCGTGGTCCATGAGTTCACGCTGATCGCATGTTTGAACCCATAGTTCTTCGCCCACAATTGCTCGAACTCTTGGACCTTCGGGCCGCCACCGAAGAATTTGCCGGGACCGCCAATGAACGCAGATAACACATCCGAATCGATGACCTTGATCGCCGCATTGCGTTCTTCGTCCCCCATCGTCACACGCGGTGGAAATTGGTTTGTGCGGACCGGGGTTCCGCCCAAGATAGCCGGTTTGGTTGTGTCATTCATTTGGAGGTAGATCCGACAGTGATATTCTGAACGCAATTGGTCATTGAACATCCTTCCAGGTTAGCGGTGTACCTCGCGACAGATCTTGCTTTGCCGTGGCGTCAAGAATGACCGGCAAGAACTTCGGTGGCAGCCCGTAACCTGGGCGAATGGACCGCACGTTGTCGGTCGTGAACTGCTCGCCCGCTTGGATATCGGCAACGGCGAACAACGATCGCCGGAAGACCTTGCTTGCTTCTTCCTTTTCCGTCCGCTCGTAGTTGACTTTGCCAATTGCTTTTTCCGTCACACGCACGGCTTCAACCATCGCCTTGAATTCGTGTGGCTCCAATGAAAATGCACTGTCTGGCCCGGGTTGTTTACGCGAAAGCGTAAAGTGTTTTTCGATCATAGTGGCACCCATTGCCACAGCCGCCGTCGGCACCGCGATGCCAAGCGTATGATCCGACAACCCAGTCGGAACACCAAAAGCTTCCGCCAAGTGGCGGATGGTGCGGAGGTTCATGGAATCGGGAGGTGAAGGATAGGCACTTGTGCATTTCAACAGTGTCAGTGGGACACCCGCTTCCTTGACCACGTCGACAGCATCGCAGATCTCGGCAAGGGATCCCATGCCGGTGGACATGATGATTGGACGCCCCTTGGATGCGATATACTCGATCAACGGCAGGTCGACGAGTTCAAAAGAAGCAACTTTGTAAAAAGGCGGATCAAACTTTTCCAGGAGGTCGACCGCAGAGTTATCGAATGGAGTCGAGAAACAATCCATTCCCAATTTACTGGCTTCGGCGAATAGAGCTTCGTGCCAATCCCAAGGCGTATGCGCTTCTTCGTAAAGGTCGTACAGAGTACGGCCTTCCCAAAGCGTTCCCGATCCCACTTTGAACTCGTCACGATCACAATCGATTGTTAGCGTTTCCGCGGTATAAGTCTGCAACTTGACCGCGTCCGCACCTCCATCCTTCATTGCCCGAATCGTTTTCAACGCGTGCTCAAGACTCCCCCCATGATTCGCGGACAATTCCGCGATAATGTAGACGGGCTTTGTCGAGTTTTCGCTAGTCATTGATGCGCTCCGGGACGTAAGTGAACTCCGTCCATTCCTGATCACTTTTGGTGATTTGGAAACCCGCCGCAATCGCGATACGACAGGAGCCTAGGTTTGATGTTCTGGCGACCGCATGAATTCGACGATCCGTATTGCGAATCATCAATTTCACCATCTGTTTTCCGTATCCTTTTCCGCGGCAATTTGGTGCTACGGTCCATGAGATCTCTGAGGGATCATTGCCGTCTAGGCGTACAGTCCCAACTGGTTGTCCATCCACTTCGGCGATCATCATTTGATTTGCGCCGTATGCAAGAACAGTTTGCAGCCATTGGCAGTGCTCTGTCTCTGTAACGGACTTGGACTGCCGACTTGCCCCGCGAGTTTCTGAGTCGTTGCGCCACTGTAGGAGGATCGGCCAATCCTCGTATGTTGCGGGTCGCAAACCGAGCTGCTGTGTACTCCTATTCCCGAACGAACTGGATTCGCGAATCAGTTTGACAACTCGTTGCGCGCCGCGTCCATCCACCGTCTTTCTGGCGATGCGCGACGATGATTCTAGGAAATCGGTGTTCGAGATTATGGACTCAACGATGTGACTGAGACTGTCCACCGTGAGACCGTTTGCATCACCAACATTGAGGGCGATCCCACGGTTTTGTAAAGCTTCCGCAATCATGGCTTGGTTCTCAGCCAAAACGATTACGACTCGCGGAATTCCGAAGCAGCACATTTCCCAATTTGTGCTGCCGCCCGCACAAACGGCGAAGTTCGCCCACTCGTAGGCGTCACTCATTCGATCGACATGTCGCACGACCTCGAATCTTGAATCCGATTGGGCGCGGGCAACCAGATTGTCATGATTGTCGTTTAGCGTTCCCGAGATCAATCGAAAACGCAATCTTGAATCATTCAGTTTTGATAACGCTTTGACGACAACGTCCAATACGTTGTCAGGATCGGCGCCACCAAGAGTGACAAGAATACGGAACTCGTCACTGTTGTCTTTGTCTAGATGTGAAGCATTGGTGAATTCTTGTCGTAGTAGCGTGAATTCGGTACCTAGCAGCAGTTCAGTGTGGGGCGCAACGTTCGTATACAAGTCTGCGGACGCTCCAAGATTTTGATTGAGAACAAAGTCCATGCAGTATTCAGGCAAGTGACCGTGATCATCGATCGCGAGGGTCGTGAATGATGAATCCTGCAGCATTCGGTGGTAGTCGACGCTAAAGCCATAGCCATCGGTAACGATCGCGACGGCTTGATGATCACGGGCAACTTCTAGCAATTGTTTCGCGTCGATTTCAGACCCGATTTCGCAATCAACATTCGCTAGTTCAAAGCCTTCTCGTGAAACTCTGTCAGCAATCGACTCTAAAATATTGGCGCAAGCGAACGTCACGTCGCCTCCGGCATTTTGCCAAGCTTGACCGAGCGCCAAGCATCGCATGACGTGCCCTGCTCCAATCGTCGCCGAGGCATCGGCACGAATCACGAGATTCAAGGGTTCGGCTTTCCACACAAGGCTCGATGCATCAGTTGGGCGCGATTCCAGTCTTCTTCTGTGTCGATGTCTTGCACTCGCCAACGCGGAATGCGAATCGGCACACAGTTCGCAGAATACAGCCCGCCGGCCGTTTTCCACGCCTCGCTGGTGCCCCAATAAAACTGTCCAGCATCGTGCCACGCTTCAACCAAATCTTGGGAACGTGTCATCTCATGTTCCGGCCAAATCATTTCAATTTGGTCGTCATCAATTTTGAGGGACCGCATGATCGGAAACGGAAAGGTCGTGACTGGAAACGCGAATTCGCCGACCCCCGACTGCAATTGCTTCAATCCCTGTTTCAGATCGTCGCTCTGCACGAACGGCGCAGTAGCGTAAATGCAGCATGCACACTCAACGGCATCGCCACTTTGCTGAAGCGTCTCAACCGCATGCCGAATCACCGGAATCGTTGGTGTGTGATCATCCGACAATTCCGCAGGCCGCAGGAACGGAATCTCTGCTCCGCATGCTTTCGCCACATCGGCGATTTCCTGCAAGTCCGTCGTCACGATCACACGGTCAAAAACGCCTGACTCGATTGCTGCATCGATCGAGTATTTGATGATTGGTTGGCCACAGAATTCGCGAATGTTCTTGCCCGGCAGACGTTTGCTTCCGCCTCGTGCTGGGATGATGGCGACGTTCATGCGGGTACCTGCAATACGGAATGGACACAGCGGATCACATCATCCACGTCTTGATCGGTCATCGCCGGATACAGAGGCAAGCTAAGCGCTTTTTGGTAGAAGCTTTCGGCAGCTGGGCATTTTCCGATCTCGTAACCGTAGGTCTTGCGATACCACGGTTGTAAATGAACTGGGATGTACAGTACTTGAGTGCCGACGCCCTGCTCGCGAAGTGTCTGCATGACGTCGGTTCTCGACCGGCCGATAGAATCGAAATCAATCTGAACCGTATAGAGATGCCATGAGGTTAGGTCACGATCTGCTTCGTTTCGAACTCCGGGTGTCTGCAAATTCGGCAGTTCGGAAAACGCTTCGTTGTATCGGGCGACGATCTCTCGACGTCGACTGATGAAAGCAGTTAGCCGATCAAGTTGGCTCAGCCCCAAAGCACATTGGAAATCGGTGAGTCGATAGTTGAAACCGAGGTCCTGCATTTCGTAGTACCAGGTCCCCTGTTCATTCATGCTGTTATGGCCCAGCCCCTGATACGAATCCGCCTCGCCGCGGACCATTCCATGGGTGCGTAGCTGTCGGGCCGCTGCAGCGTATTCGTCGTTGTCGGTCACCAACATTCCGCCTTCACCAGTCGTCATCGTTTTCACCGGATGAAAGCTGAAGGTCGTCATGTCAGCAAAAGGGTGGCCACCAGTGCGATACTGATTGCCCTGATGCGAAAAGTGACCAGCCACTCCATGACAGGCGTCTTCAATCACCACCGCGCCACGCTCTCGCGCGATCTTCGCGATCGCTGGCATCTCAGCCGTTTGCCCTGCATAGTCAACTGCCACAACCGCTTTTGTGTCGCCCTGCCAATTGGCTTCGAGGCTCTTCGGGCAAAGGTTGTACGTTACCGGATCAATATCGGCGAAGTCGGGAGTAGCACCGACAAACGCAGCCGCGTTGGCCGATGCCAGGAATGTGTTGGGACTAGTGATGACACGATCACCTTGCCCAACTTGCGCGGCAAGCATCGCAAGGTGAAGCGCGGCCGTGGCATTGCAAACAGCGACGGCATGCTTCGCCCCCACGAGCTCGGCGAACCGACTCTCGAACTCAGCGACCCGCGGACCGGTCGTCAGGAAATCGGAGCGAAGTGCTTCAACGACGGCTTGAATGTCGTCGTCGCTGATCGATTGTTTGCCGTAGGGGATCAAATGAGTTGAATGAAACTGAGTGCCGAAACTACCAATGTCTTTATCTTCCGAGGTTCGTTTTCATTTGAAGATTGAATTTAATCGCTATGCCGAAAAATCGGGGTCGACGTGCTGGGCAATCAGCTCGCGAATCTGAGCGACCGTAAGCCATTCGTCGTTGTGTTCGCTGCTATAGCGAAAATCATGCGGGACGCTTGTTCCCTGATGATGCTTCGCAAAAGTCTCTTGCGTTTCGTTTTGATCTTTGCCGTGCAGCATGGGAATGATCACGAAGTAACGATCATTCTCAATTGTATTCTGGCTGTCGCTAGCGGTCACCATTTCTTCGTGCAGCTTTTCACCGGGTCGAATGCCTACGACTGGCTTTTCACATTCAGGACCGATTGCCTCCGCGACGTCGGTAATTCGATAGGAAGGAATCTTTGGCACAATGATCTCTCCGCCTAGATTGTTTTCTAACGAATACAAAACCATGGCCACTCCCTCGTCCAACGAGATGTTGAATCGGGTCATGCGCGGATCTGTGATTGGTAAAACGCCAGATTTTCGGCGATTCAAGAAGAACGGGATCACGCTTCCGCGGCTGCCCATGACATTTCCATAACGGACAACGGAAAATTGGATATCGCGATGCCCTCGCAAGTTGTTCGCTGCAATGAAGAGCTTGTCACTGCAGAGTTTCGTAGCGCCATAAAGGTTGATTGGGGCGGCCGCTTTGTCCGTGCTAAGCGCGACAACGCGATTGATGCCCGACTCCAATGCTGCTTCGATCACGTTTTGTGCGCCGATCACATTGGTGCGGATCGCCTCAAACGGGTTGTACTCAGCGGCGGGTACCTGCTTAAGCGCTGCGGCGTGGACAACGGTGTCAACGCCTTCCATCGCGCGTTTCAGGCGACTTGCGTCACGCACGTCTCCGATGAAGAACCGAATCGCGGGATACTTGTTGGCCGGAAATTGCTGGGCCATCTCGAACTGTTTCAGTTCATCGCGTGAGTACACAACGACTCTCGAGATACCAGGATACTTTTTGAACAAACACTCGATGAACCGTTTGCCAAACGACCCTGTTCCACCGGTGACCAGAACTGAATTCATTAATACGCCACAGTCATTGTGAGAAGAAAGAAATGTACCAAAATCATCTATCGGGAAATACGTTGTGTGACTCGATTCCCCTAAGTTTGAATTCTTGGATCGCTCCGTCTGAATGCTCCCAACGGTACGGAATCACGAGCCCTGTCGTTGTTCGGAGATGCTTTGATAAAATTTCAGAGCGAAATCCGAATTCTTCACCATCGCCGGTTACGTTGAAGTAACCAACCTCCGTTGATGGAATCACTTGGGTATCACCGTTCCCGTATCGCATTCCCATGCTGACAAAGTATGTGTTTTGTGGAAGTAGTGGCAAGTTCGGAAACGTAACCTTCAAGTGGCCACTTCCTTCCACAACTTTGGGGCGAAATCCATCCAATAGCATGCTTGCTACTGCAAGTGTCCCGTCTTTCGAGCGTATGCAAACCCAAAAATATGGAGTCTCGATTGCTGATTTACTTTCGTAGTCCAGTCGAACTGTTAACGCCTGCCCAGGCGCCAACGATGAAACCAAAGCGCCATCAATGTCCGTTAAGAGAGTGCGAGTCAGAACAAATTCACCATCAGGACTCTTGATGTGTCCAGTGTCAGAGTGCGAAGTGAGTTGCTGGAGATACTCTGCGACAATTTCGTCGGTCGGACCGTCATTGGAGATTCCGCCTTGGTTCATCAAAACCCCGCGACTGCATAGGTGCTGTATCGACGCCATGTTGTGGCTAACAAACAATACTGTTCGTCCATGTTCGGCTACGTCTTTTAGTTTGCCGATACACTTTTTCTGAAACTCAGCATCTCCAACCGCCAGTACCTCATCCACGATCAATATATCCGGCTCCAAGTGAGCGGCGACCGCAAAAGCTAAACGGACATACATGCCGCTACTGTATCGTTTTACCGGCGTATCAACGTATTTTTCGCAACCGCTGAAATCAATGATTGCGTCAAGTTGATGGTCGATCATGCGTCGGTTCATACCGAGAATCGCGCCATTGAGGTAGATGTTCTCTCGACCTGTCAGCTCTGGATGGAATCCAGTCCCTACCTCCAAAAGGCTGGCCATCCGTCCACGAACTTGAATTTGGCCGTGGGTCGGCGCCGTAACTCGCGACAACAGTTTTAAGAGCGTGCTCTTTCCGGCGCCGTTGCGACCAACAATACCCACTATTTCGCCCTGCT
>CAXBHV010000227.1:0-7907 GCA_963974855.1 uncultured Rhodopirellula sp.
TAGCATCGGAGCCATGCTTCGCGGCCATTCCGGCGTCCGCTGCCATCATCTGGCGTTCTTCGAGTGTTTCCATTCGGAAAACATATCGGTTTCGATTGGACATCGCTGAATCTCCTGTTTTCAATGTTGGTTTGGCTGGGTCGACACGCCCACACAGCTGATAGCGAGAACTTGCGGCGGATGTTACATCCTGTTTCTCACGCAGGTCCGTTTCCACGGCAGCGGCAACACACACCTCCCCCGGCAGGATTCCCCCATCTGGAAATAACGGGGGTTTTCGAAACTGCGCCTGCTACTACTCCCTGAAGCCAAAAGTCAGTCGAAGATTAAGCATGGCGAAAAGTGGCGATGCAGGAACCTATCGGCAAGGCGTACTGCCGAAGGACTCGAGTGTTTGCATTCGCAACTTTCACGTAAATATTTTCGCTAGAACGAATGCACACTCCGACTCGCTGTAATCTCACCGGCACAGCGTTCCATTCCGGCGCCCCCCAATGAACCTCTCGGATTTCCCCGACCCGAGACGCCGATGAAATTCATTCTGCAACCGTGGCAGTTAATGAGGATCATTTTTTCCAACTGGGGCAATTAGCAACAACAAGATGGCCTTGAGTACCGAGAGTGCGTGAATCGCTGTAGCGAACGAAGTTCGTAAATTCTAATTCAGATACATCCCATGTAACAATCTCGCGAGTTCTACGCTTGGGGGTGTACTTAGCGTTTCGTTTCCATTTACTCAAGGATATTACGATGAAAAAGGTTATTCGAACAAGTCTTGTTCTGCTCGCGATCATACTGTGCAGGCAAACGATGGCAGCAGATGTTGCCGTGTATCACAATAACGACAATTTGATCATGCAGTCGTATTACGACGGAGCGCCTCCGGATATACGCGTCGAGACACTCAACACGCGGTACGGCACAAATTCGATTCTCGTTACCGGACTAAATGGGACCACGATCAATGGCTCTTCCTCCTTGGTAACCCCTTTTCCGGCAGGCAATATTGCAATCGAGTTGTTCGCCGATGAAACAGGGAATCTCGAACTACGCAACTTGAACCTTAAAGGGAAAAGCGGCGACCTCCACGTCTTCACCAACACGCACATCGTGATGGACTCGGTCAAGTCAGGAAGCTATTCCGATATCAACGTCATCGGTGAACACAACATCGATCTGTACAACTGCTACGCCAGACGTGATCTCTACATCTGGCAGTATAACGAAGCCTCCCGGGACCAACGATACATCTTTGTTGAACAGTCAGGGGTTGATGGCGACTTGATTGTAGACGGTGGGGCGGCAAGCAATTACTTAAGGGTAAAAAGTTGCTTTGTCCGAAAAGTCGCTGACGTCAACTTGGGCGCGGCAAAGGACTATGCCTATCTGACCGACAGCATGATCGAAGTGACCGACGTCAGGATGGGCTCCGGCGACGATTACGCATTTGTTTCAGAGTGGTGGTCCAACAATGTCCTGATTGATGGGGGATTGGGACTTGAAGACAAAATTGACGAAGGAACTGGAAATCCATTCCCCCTCAACACATGGAATGCTCCCAACTTTGAGTACTATCCGTGGAATTAATGAATAGGAGTCTGAAGCCCTGTCGAGTTTGAATCAGCACATCGCGATGAGCAAATAGCTGGCTCTTAAATCTGACTTCATCGGAGCGATTCGTCACTCACTAGGCCACCTGGCGCGTGACGAATGGAAACAGAGAGGGTATCCACCGCCAATGATTAGCCCACGTCCCGTCATACCTGCATCGATGTCGAGGATCGTGGTGCGGAGAGGGTCGCGCGCCATTTCGATTTCAAGTGTCATTGTGTTAACGGTTGCAAGCTCACTTTAGAACTTGTTCGGCAACATAAACGAATCGGGGCGTCAGTTCGACTTTGCCTTGCCGCGTCTCCGCATTGCCAATTCCGTTCCCGCTGTTGAACTAACGCTCGCTACCATCGAGAGCGATCACTGACGTCGTAGCCAAGAGCTTCCAGTATTCGTGTGGTTTCGCCGTAGAGATTCCAATGTCGGTCACGATCATTACTTCGTCGGCCATTGTTATTCCTCGACAAAAAGGCGCTACCGGGACATTTCAGCCAAGTCTTTCAATGACCCTGTCAACCAATTATCGCCGATTCACCCCCCCACTGCCACCAGATAGTCGAAATCCACAGGAGCCGAACTTCCATTCGCCGAGTGGCTCGCGACTCACCGGCGATGGGAGATCCGCAGCTGTTTTGTTTCGCAATGACGGGTCTATCCTTGCGGGGCCGCCGCAAAGCCATCGTGTGGCACGGCACGCAGGACACCCTTTCCACCGAGCCATACTTGGCATTCCCCCTGCCGATCAACTAAACAAAACCTCGGCACTTCGACCAGCCGTAGCCATCGTCTATACTGTGTCTCTACAAAAGGTAAGGAGCAAATACGGTGACAGCGACAGAAGTCGATTTGGAATACGAACGGCGTTGGAAAGCGATGTCGCACGCGGAGAAGTTTTCTCGGAGCGCTGCGATGTTCGCTTGGACGCGGCAACAGATGGCCAGACGAATTCGTAGAGATAACCCGAGTCTATCTGACGAAGAGATCAAGTGGCGTGTTGCACTGAAGCTCTACGAGCGAGAACCGGAAGTGGTCAAGCTGATTCAGGAGCAGCTTAGCAATGTTTCCCGTTGAAGCGTTTGAAAGAACGATCGGAAAGTTTGTTGCGTTCGCGGTTAAGGAGCGTCGACTCCACCTGTCTCTGCAAATTATCGCGACAATAATTAAAACGCACGCAATCGTTTCAATGCTTCGCGCCTACCAAATCGCCGCAACCTTCAAATGTTCGCGACATAGTTGAGCTTATCGGACGGTGAAGGGTGACCTGATTGCTACGACCGCTAGAATCAGTTTTCAGACCGGGCAACCCGCGAAGCTATACCGCCGTCCAGGAGTCAAAACTGCTGTCGTCAGAGGTTCTCGCTCACCCGCAGACTATCCCGCTATCGCGGGCAGACGCCCGATAGCCGCCTGTCATCGATCCTCCAGCGATATCCCACGATTTCAACAACCGTCGCGTCTTGCAACTATAGACTCGATCGCACGAATCCCATTCTCCATCTTCGTTCTCGCCGACACGTTCGCCGAGTGAACCTGCATCGCCGGCGGAACAAAGCCGTGTAGCGCCACCTGTTCCTCGATCCAAAGCACGACGTCATATCCAGTCCCGCGATCATCGTCGCCAAGATCGTGATCCAGGCTGATCTCAGTCACCTCGCCCGATTTCAACAACTCAATCGCTTCGTCTGGCTTTTTCAATAAACACAACTGTTACGAGAAGCCCCTAGCAGGCCTCAAGCGGCTAAGTCACACAATTGGCAAAGATTTCTGCGACTTTGTCACACGATGTGATGGATCGACGGGAGTGATCCAAGAATTCCTTCAGCGCGATCCGATGATCCGTCAGGTCTTCATTTCGCACTGATCACGGTGGCTTTCACGCAAGTATCGTCACCGATCTCTACAAGGATTGGAGACTAGACGAGGGCTGCACGCTGGATTAACGATGCCAATTCACAAATTACATCTTACTATGATTTCGGTTCGGTGATGTGATCTAACCAGCGGTCGCCAGTAGCAGGTTGATTGCGGCCCGCCAGCGATGCTCTAGCGGAACCATCGACGATGCCGTCCAGGTCAAACCGCCCACATCAGCCGTCGTGGAATACACCCATTGGGCGACGCGGGCGGAAGTTGGCAGGTCGTTAAAGATGGCTCGCGTCGTGAACGCTTCTTGTAAGCCGCCTCGCATGTTCAAATTGCGATCAACCCACTTGTCCAAGAACTCGGCCGCCGCGATGTGATCAGACTTCGAAGAGTTGCAACTCGCATGTGCGAGCACGAAGTTGTGCCCAAGATCGACAGGGTACTTTGCCCAAGGAACGAAATGGTCGACGTGAGCCGTTGTGTCGGACAATCCCTTTTCGCAATAGAAACACTTCGCGGCACCAGCATCAAGCAACGCGTCGCGGACGCCACCAAGCTGAGAACGCTCGCTTCCGAACATAAATTCGCGAAGATCTATCGTCGCACCAAGAAGCTCCCGGTTGTAGCGGCGAACGTAACGCACCCACGCCCCGCGAACGATATCACCAATCAACCCATAGAACTTACGAAAGCACGTCGCGACACCAGGACGCAGCGTGATGGTGGTTCCCTTGCCAACATTAGGGTACAAGAAGTCAAATTCTTCACTGCCAACCGTTTGAAGCTTCCAAAGCGGCATATCGCGAACGTTTGACGCAACCTGGGAAACCAATGGCATCCAAATTTCTCTCTCGCTTTTGACGCATGCAAGCGAGTCTCCAAAACGTTTTTTTACATCACAAATTCGACCTACCGTGACGGCTTGTTTGCCAACATTTTGGCGAAGGACAGCGGGAGCCACTTCGTTTGCTTTTGGCATGTACGGACTTGTCTGACGCCAGTAGAGATAGATGAACTTCTCGGCGATCATTTTTGTTGATATCTCCAACTCACTACCGACGTCATCGCCTCGCTCAATAGAGATATCTGCAAGGGACAAAATCAAGGCATACTTATGCGTGCCGACGAACCGCCCCTCTGACAGAAGACGCTGCAGGTTGGTGAGGAATGTGACTTGGGATTCAGGAGTAATCATGCGTAGAGATAAGGTGACTACCAATAACGAGCTTTATCAGGGATTACCCATCGTATCCCGCCACGAGGGTCGTCGCTATCACCGTATGCTCGCGGAATCACATGCACATGAGCATGCAACACCGTCTGGCCCGCGGGCAATCCATCGTTCACTCCGACATTGAAGGCTTCAATTTCAAACTCCTCCGCCAACGTCTGCCGAACCTCAGCAACCAAAGCCCAAACGTCGGCTAGTTCATAAGCATCTAATTCAAACAACGAAGCCACATGCCGTCGAGGAATCACCAACGTGTGATACTCCGCCACGGGATACCGATCGCGAAACGCAAACGCGAATTCAGATGCCGCAATGACATCCGCTGCATTCAGCTCACAAAATGGGCATCCGCCGATAACATCAGCCATCGCGTCTCCTCACCATTGCCTCGATCGCTCGAATGCCATTCTCCATCTTCGTCCTTGCCGACACATTTGCCGAATGAACCTTCATCGCCGGCGGAACAAAGCCGTGCAACGCCACCTGTTCTTCGATCCAGAGCACGACGTCGTATCCAGTCCCGCGATCATCGTCTCCAAGATCATGATCCAGGCTGATCTCAGTCACCTCGCCAGACTTCAATAACTCAATCGCCTCATCCGGCCAATAGACGCGAACCCAACCCTCGGGTGTGACTCGCTCGTCATCAAGATAGATCCTCATCGGCGGATTTTGCTTAGCTTACTTCATAACTTTGCAAAAGTAGTGGCTTCGCCTTCTCAAGGTCTTCCATGGAACCGAGCGAGATTTCTAGGTCGCCGGTGCCGAAGTGTCCAATTTGCCGAACGTCTCGCGTAAAGCCCTCGCCAACATTTTCCGATGTTGGCTCAACCTTCACATAGATCAGAACTTTGCCAGTCTGCTTTCTTACTTCAACACAGGCAAAGTTTTTGATGCGTTTGAACGCAAAGTAGAATTTTAGCGTTTTCATTTGCACATCGTCGCCGAGTCCCAGAAGAAATGCCTTTGTCGCCTCGAACAAATCCACGGTTTTCGCATCCGCCTCACCAAGATTATCCGAAACGGTCTTATACGTTTGGCTTGGTTTGCCGGTAGAAACTGCAGGCGGTACACTGCCGGAGTCTGCCGAAACTGAATGTACCAGATCGAAAAGCAACATCTCATTACCAAAGCGTTGATACTTGATCAGCTCAATATTGCGATTGATCTGCTGGACCGCATGTGCATCGTACTTCGTGAAGTCGCCGGCAATGCAAATCAGTCGTGGAGCTAACCACTCGATTGCATCCGCAGCTTCCACTCCAAACTTCTTCATGACCAATAGCTCGAATTCCGCTTTGTGGTCCAAGAGCCAGTCAAGATAGAAAAGTCCTTGATTGATCACATTTTCGTTGGTTGAACGTTTGTACTCAATAATGACAGCGCAGCCGTTTTCATCAATTCCGAGTGTGTCAATCCTGCCAGCGTGTGTTTTGCCGGTCGAGTACTCGGTCGCAAGCAAACGAACTCCCAGGAATACGTCGAGGTGCTTTTCAATCAACTCTTGAAGTGACTTTTCGAGAGCAACGGAAGTCCCCTCGAGCTGAGTTACTGTGTCTCCGTTTGTTCTGAATAACTTGATGTCGCCCATATTCTACATGTATCCAGATTGTTGCCGAAGTTGTCGTGGTTGAAACATGGAGTTTACACGAGTGTTATGTCTTTAAACATGAGGGGGAAGGCTATCCAAACCAAGGCGACAAATTGATCACGGCTTCACGTAGATCGTCCACGTCGGTCGCACCTTTGCTCGCCAATACTTCCAGCAGGTCTTCTTGGTTAGGTTGGCCGAGTGCAAGGCGATATAGCATCCGCTGCTCTTTCATCCAATGCAGCCAATGGTTCTGTTCACTGGTTGGGACTTCAAAAACGAAGCGTTCGATGTTGCCGCCTTCGCAAACCCACCAGGGTGCGAGGCCTGACTCGTCGCAAAGGACTGTGCTCACGTTGGCGAGTTTCGCGATGTTAGCCCAAGGACTTTCAAGCGGCCCCAGGTTCATGATCGACGCTTTCGGCAATTTTGACACAATGGCTCGACGAATTGCGGAGCCACCATATCGTTGAATTCGACCTTCTCGTTGCTCAAGATCGGCGGGGGTTCGGCACAGATCCCAGTGGACAAGGCGATCGCACCAAGCGTGGAAGTCCAAGCCCTCCTGGCCGACGGATGTAGTCGTGAGCACGAATGGCCAGAAAGGGGTATTGAATGCGCGACGAAGATCGTCCGTTCGAAGTGGCTTTTCACCAGTCTCATCTGACGATGAACTGCGTTGTTGAGTAAACGGTAATGCAGCGTGGCACCGCATTTGAAATGTCGCGTCTTGGTCGCCTTCAATCGGATGCAGACTGAATCGACCACTGCGAATCGTCATACCATCGCGAAGCTCAACCGCCAGTTCGGATCCCTCGATGTTTCGTAGTTGTGACGTAATCCACAGATGTTCATCCAGCACTGCCTCCAGGTTCCCTTCTAAGGCTGCGCGTTTGACAGCATCAGGATACCTTTCTCCCTTGCGGCGAAGCGATCCGTAGAACCAACGTTGATCCAAATAGTTACGGAGGCCCAACCACGATGCCTCAAGCGTTGACTTGAAACCGTCTTTCGTTACCGCATCCTCCCAATGTCGACGCAGCGATCGTCCAACGATAACACCTGGGGCACAAAGAGCATGATCGGCCAGTTCTTCAAACTGTGACTTCGATATTTCAGTAAGCGTTTCTAATCCAGCGGCTTCCCAATCCTTGAGCAGCGTTGCCATGCCTGCGTCTTCAGAGTCGGTAGCCGATATTGAATAGTGCAGTTGCCACCAAAGCCTGATCGTCCATTCCGCATCACCTGTTGCCTGGTCCAGTTGTGCGAGCAACTTCCATAGCGGGCTTGCTGGCAACTCCTTGACCACAGAAACGCCAAGTTCATTTAAAGCAACGCTTAACTGTTCACGAATCAACCGTTTGGCAGCACCAATACTCTCAATTGGTTCGGCGAGCGGGTTTGCGTGCTCGACCAGAAACGGCGATGGGTGAAACAACCCAAGTGTGGCCTGCCGCTTTGGACCTGCTGTAAACCACCGTTGCTGGGTCACCTTGTCATAAGCGACACCATCACGAGCGAAAACCGATGCTTCAACACGGTAGCTCATCATCGACGCGATCGCCTGTGGAACCGCTTGAAACCGACTGAATACGAGAGCCTTTTTCGGAG
>CAXBHV010000228.1:0-7903 GCA_963974855.1 uncultured Rhodopirellula sp.
TCACGAGGGTCGCTATTCGGGAACTTGGCAACATGACAAAGTGGGTGGCCATCTGTTTGGCAAGATTGTCAAAGAGTAACCCCACCGCGATGCGGCGACAAACTACAATTTGACGACCGACTTGTTTTCAAGTGTCCTGCCCTTCCTCGACATTCGTCTGCACCCCTTTGCTTCCAAGGTTTTTCACCATGCTGCGCTGCGTTACAAGTTTTGCGTTTACGTTGTTGTTGGTCACCTGTGCCGTTGGCGATGAGCCAGCCGACACTGTTTTTACCGACGATTTCGAAAAAGGCCACGATCGCTGGGAATTGCTCGATCCGGACACCTGGAAACTTTCGACTCACGATGGCAATTCGACGATTGAAATCACAAAGCGAGAAAGCGATTACAAGCCGCCGGTTCGCAGCCCAGGCCACGTCGCCCTGATCCGCGATTTGGAACTCGGAAGTTTTGAAATTACCTTTCGCGTCCGCAGCACCAAAGACACCGGCAACCATCGTGATTGCTGCGTGTTTTTCAATTACCAAGATGACCAACACTTCTATTACGTGCATCTTGGCGCGAAACCGGATCCTCACAGCGGTCAAATCATGATCGTCAAGGAAGCTCCCCGCTTGGCACTGACGAAAAATGAGAGCTTAACTCCGTGGGATGACCAATGGCACAATGTGCGCGTCGTGCGTGATGTCACCTCTGGGAAAATCGACGTGTTTTTTGATGACATGACAAAACCCCACATGACGGTCACCGATACGACCTTCAAAAAAGGTCGAATCGGGCTGGGGTCGTTTGACGACCTGAACGAATTCGACGACGTCGTGGTTCGCCGGCTGTAGGCCTAGGATCCCCCCATTCTGCATAAAATGCGGGATTTGCATGATTTGGACGATGCCCCTAGGGAGTGTCGTTTGTCGGTTTTCGCAATAGCCACTATCCTTGATTGTAGAAATACAATTCGCCAATCCCGCACGGTCGGAAACTCGGCTGAAATAAAGGGCCTATTAATAATGAATCGGATCCACCAATCGAAACTCGTTCGCCATGCGATAACGCTTGCCGTATTGCTGACGGCTAGTTTTCTCGTGGGCGTTGCGACGCTGGTTGCACAGGTGGTGGCTGAGCCACCCGCCGAGCAAGGGGCCAAAGCCAAGGCTGCCGATTCGGAAGCCGCCTATATCCGCGTCGCAGAAACCGACGACGGGAAGCCACGAGCGTTGCAAACAGCGATTGTTCGTTATGTTGGCGAGCCTAATACGCCTTATGCGGGCCGCGTTGTCGACCTCGTTGGCGTTGTCCATATCGGGCAGAGCGAATACTACGCCGAGTTAGGTAAACGGCTTTCAAAATACGATACGGTGCTTTACGAACTTGTGGCTCCCGATGGCACACGTTTTCGTCCCGAAGATCTGAAGAATCGCCAATCCATTTTGTCTTCGATGCAAACTGGAATGAAAGACATGTTGGGGCTGGAATACCAGCTTGAAAAGATCGACTACATGTCCAAGAACTTTCGTCATGCCGACATGAGTCCCGAAGAATTTGTCGAAGACCTGAGTCGACGTGGTGACAGTGTTTGGAAAATGGGGGCGCGAATGATGGGCGCGGGACTCGCATCGCAGGCCGCTGCGGGTGGCGAAGCCGGAATGCTGATGGCACTGTTCAGCGACGACCGTGCGATGCACCTGAAGCAAATGATGTCGCGGCAAATGGTCGATATTGATTCGGTCACCGCCGGACTCGACGACGCCAATGGTGAAAACACGTTGATCAAAGGGCGTAATGCCAAGGCGTTCGAAGTGCTCCGCGAAGAGCTCGATGCCGGCAAGAAAAAGATCGCTGTCTTTTATGGCGCCGGACATCTTCCCGATATGGCCGAGCGAATGGTAAAGGATTTTCAAATGAAAGAGACCACGACCACTTGGCTCGATGGCTGGGATTTGACCCGCAATTAGGGATGAGTGCCAAGCTTTGGTCGAATTCTTAATCGCTTCAATGCTTAATTCGAGACGTGACGTTCACGACGTCACGCTGCTCGAATGATTGCTTCAGAAACGATTGCATCGGATACGCAACACGCGATGAAACCTGCGAATGGAGTGGGGCATGCGAAGAGAGTCTGTGCCACTCGACAATGATTCGGTCGACGTTCACGCAGCACAATCCAACTCGTTTTATCAGCAGTTGATCAACAGCAAGAACGCTTCCTTTACGGGCAGTTTGTTGTTAGATGAGTCACGGCTTAAGGCGGTGCTTCAACAATTTAATCAGGCCAATGATTCGGTTGCGACTCAGTCGCTTGGATCAGCCGCTCCTGAAGATGACTTTGATACGCCGCTTCAGATTGGACGTTTCACGATCCGCGGAATCTTGGGCGTAGGCGGATTTGCAACGGTCTATCGTGCTCATGACGAGATGCTGCATCGTGAGGTCGCGTTAAAATCAATTCGCCGAACTAGCGAAACGACAAGCGAAGACGAGGATCCTCGGTTGTTCGAAGCACGAGCGGCTGCGCGGTTGAACCACCCTTGTCTCGTCCCGCTGTACGAAGCATTTCAAGACGCACAGTCGGTTTATCTGGTTTCCGAATTCTGTGAAGGTCCGACACTTGCCAAATGGTTGAAAGATAACCCAGGGCCGGTCGATCCTGCGGTAGTCGGTGACACCATTTTACGTTTGGCCGATGCGATCGTTCATGTCCACGAACGGGGACTCGTTCATCGTGACATCAAACCGCAAAACATTTTGTTGCAACAGTCGGTGACGTCCGAACAGCAGTCGCAACTATCGCCACGGTTAACCGACTTTGGATTGGTTCGTGATCTTTTTTGCGAAGCAGGTGCCGATTCGGACGACCGCATGGTCGGAACGCTTCACTACATGGCGCCCGAGCAGGTGCTTCATAGCGAACAGACGCATGGCGAAAGTTGCGATATTTTTTCCCTCGGGGTGCTGACGTATCGAATGCTTACCGGATTGCTGCCACACCGCGGCAGAAATGCGGCGGAGGTGTTTGAGTCGATTTGCATTGCTGAGCCCGTGGCTCCTCGTATTGTTTCGCCTAGCATCCCGAAGGACCTCGAAGCGATCTGCATGAAGTGCCTCGCCAAGGCCCCCGATCAACGTTACGCCAATGCGAGTGAATTGACGGCGGACCTGAACCGATGGCAACAAGGTTTGATGGTGCACGCTCGTCCTCGTTCACTTTTCGAACGAACCCTCACCGCCGCTCGCAGGTCACCGTTGGAAACGGCCCTGTTGGCGACCGTGTTTTTGTTGATTGCCGGCGGTGCCATGGTTCTCGCCAGCAGCAATCGTCGCCTCGCCGACAAACAGGAATCGTTGCAATTGGCGCTAGCCAACATCAAAGTCCGGAAAGAAATCGCGATCCATCAGGAGCATCAAACGCGCGTGCAACGAGATCTCGCAAAAGAGCACGAACGGATTGCGATCCAAACCGCCTACCATTCCGATTTGCGGCATGCCTATTCGTCGTTGGCTAGAAAGAGTCCGGCCAAGGCAATTCAGATTGCCGAGTCCATCGAGCGATTCGCTGCGGGAGTGATTCCCATCGGCGATGATTTGCGTTTGTTAAAGTCACGGGCAAGCAAAGATTGGCTTTCTTTAGCTCCGCATGACAGTCAAATCCGCGACGTGCTGATTTTGAAGCAAAGCGATCGCGGCCTCGTCGTCAGCGAAGAGGGAGTCATTCGGATTCATCGCCTTGACAATGCAGAAGTGTCCGAAGAGTTTGTTTTTCCCGATGACACGCATGTCTATTCGGTGGCGGTCACTGACGACGAGACCCTAATAGCAGTGGGTAAACAGATTGCCGACGACGGGGAATGGTTAGAAACCCGCAACGAGGTTGAGTTCATTGCGTTGGACGGCTCACTAGCTCCTGAACCGTTAACCAATTTCCCCACCACCATCCAATCACTTGCCTTCAGCCCCGATAACTCGCGAATCGCGGTGGGTTGCCGCTACGAATCGGTTCAAATTTTCCCCGTATTTCCTAACGAATCGACATCGAAAAACGCCCCCGTCATTTCGATTGACTCACCTCGGCGAAACCATGACATCGCATTTTCACAAAATGGCAAACAATTGCTGACGTTGAAACAGCAAGATACGCCGCGGCTCGTCAACGTTGACAACCCATCGATCGCCGATGAATTCCGCTTGGGAATGTTGGTTTATCGAATAGCTTGGTCCCGCGATGGACGCTATCTCGTTTGCACATTTTCCAATGCTGACTATCTGCATTTGATCGATTTGGAATCACCGAATCGCAAAATCCGACTCGAACAACCGATCGGCAAGCCCAATTGCGTGGCGATCTCCGAACAGGGACATCAAGTAGTGGCAGGTTTTCACAACGGAGCGATCGTCACTTGGGACCTGAGTAAGGCCATCGCGGACGCAGTCGAAGAAACCACAGACAATCAAGTTGCATTGGATCCCACGGGTTTCAATGTTCTGCACAATGGGATGGTGACCGCAATCACGCTGGATGATCAGGGACACATCTTTAGCGGCGGTGAAGATGGGTCGGTCGCCATTAGCCCCTTTCTCGCAATTAGGGACCCTCAAATTGCCACGACTCAACGTACCACAGACGCAGCTCTAACTCACGATGGGAAAACGGCACTGGTGGCCTGTGCCAATTCGGAGGTCCTCTGGATTGATACGAAAACCTTGCAAATCAATGACGTGCAAATCCCTCGCCCCGGAGAATTACCAACGCAAATCAATGTGTCACCGAACGATCATTGGTTGAGCGTGGGATACGATAACGGCAACGCCCAGTTGGTCAACTTGTTGAACCCGACGGTTTCCTATTCGATCTTGTGTCCTGAATGCCAAACCGATCACCAAAGGCTGGTCAATGTCGATTTTGGCATCGACGGCGATCAGATACTCGTCTCTTCCGACCGGGGCTACGAGATCAAATTGTGTCAACTGCCCCAAGGCCCACCCGACCCCGACAACACCGACAGAGAACTGGTGACCATCGGCCAACAACGATTACCCGTGGACCATCGTGCAAGTCTGTTGCATAGGACGAATCATTGCTTGTTGTTTGGCGAGTACATCGGAGAATTTCGATTCGATGAAGGTGACGGAAACGTGGTCACACGCGGGGTGAACCAATTCCGTGCGGCATGCGCCGATCATGCAACGGAGAGGATTTTTTCCACCGCGTTCGATGGCCGAATTCGGCTGCATGACTGGGAAGGCCACATTCTGAAAACAAGTAGTCGCTGGGAATCGGATGAAAACGGACAGCGGCGGTGGCCCGAAATGACCTCGATCACCATCACGCCGGATCGCGAAAGTTTGTTGACCGGCGGACATGATGGCTCGATCGCAGTCTGGAATTCGCGTGATTTACGGTTCATCGGAACCGTTATCCCCGCAAATGGACGCGGTCCGATCACCAATATCGACTTCGCGGATGACGCCAGCGTGTGGATCTACCATCAAGGCGGAGATGACCTTGATCAGCCGCCGGTGGGCCTGCGAATCGAGCGGATTCAGTAGAGCGTTTCAATGAGAGCGAAACGTTGAGACGATCCGATTCAGGTTGATGCAGTGGAGGAATCGTTAGGAAATAACTTCATTGGCTTTGCCCCGCAGTAGACGAGTGCAGAAGTGATTTCCGAACCATTCCTCAATGGTTCCTCGTGATCTGTCGCAGACAAATTAGGATAGTGGATCTTGCGAAAGATCCTGCTGCATGAGGATCTTTCGCAAGATCCACTACCGCTAACCCGAACTTTCAAGCCTGACACACCACTAGATCTGAAAGTTCAGCTCATCGGCGAGTGAATCATTTTGTCCGCTACGAACTCGCAGCTGTGGCTTTTCGAGCACCACGGTGGTTCGCGGTCCTACACTCTTGGTGATCCACACGCTCGAACCGATTACGCTGTCTTTGCCGATCGTCGTCTTGCCGCCCAAGATGGTTGCGTTGGCGTACACGACGACGCCGTCCTCGATCGTGGGATGACGTTTAGTCCCGCGAATCAATTGACCATCGTCATCGGTCTTGAAACTGAGTGCTCCGAGCGTGACCCCTTGGTACAGTTTTACTCCGCGTCCGATCACACATGTTTCACCGATCACCACACCAGTGCCGTGATCGATAAAGAAATGATCGCCAATGGTTGCACCGGGATGAATGTCGATCCCCGTTTGTTTGTGCGCCCACTCCGTCATCATGCGAGGAATGAAGGGCACATGCAACTTGACCAATTGATGAGCGATTCGGTAGACCGTGATCGCCTCGAATCCGGGATAGCAAAACACGACTTCATCACTGGTTTGGCACGCCGGGTCGCCATCGTAAGCTGCTTGAACATCGGTCGCGAGAATTCGACGCAGTTCGGGGATTCGCTTTAACAGCTCGATCGCCATCGCTTGCCCTTTGGCCTCGAAGTCGATGTCGCTCTCGCAATCCATGTGATTCTTTTGCACGCGGTGTTCATGCCGAAGTGCGCGGGCAATCTGAGTGGTCAATTGGTCATGCAGCGAATCGATCAGACTACCGACATGATACCCAACGTTGCCCGCATGCAGCCCCGTCTTGCGACGGTAACCTGGATACAGAACGTCCTTCAAATCAAGCAAGATCTCGACCACTGCGGTATAGCTTGGCAGCGGGCAATGACCGAGATGATTGAGCGAATCGTCGGGAGTGTAGGTCGCAACAATCTGTTCGGTAAGTTCAGGGAGTTGCTCTTTCAATCGAAAGTCGGACGACACGGTACTTCCCTCAATTCAATTGACCAAACCAAAATCACACCTCAAGGTATCTCGAAGGCATGGTTACGAATCACAATTACAATCGTAACCACAATCCCACGCTGCGTCTGCTACATCGCTGCTGGCACAGCCCGCTGGACTTATGGCAACGGTGCTCCGGGTTTACCGCAGCAGACCAATTGCCTTCGCGTTAACGAACCGCTTTTCCCCAAACGAATCGGCATTACCGACCGATCGTTGGCGGGTTGTCCAACAAGAAATCGCGAGGTCCGTGATGGCTGTAGTAGGGGTAGCCTACTTGGCCGCCCGGAGGCCCTGGGTTGGTAGGTTGAGCTTGGGCCTGTGCTGCCGCACGGTGGCCAAACAGGCCTGGTTGAAGGTGCGAACTGTAGTCCAAGCCGCCTTGTTGCCAGCCGATAGGGCCCGCAACGCAACCCGTGCGACCGCATCCGCCAGCCGAGCAACCGCCGGGACCACATTGCCCTTGTCCCGTTAGTCGGCCCACGATTCCGGGACGACCGCCGCAATTTCCGTTGCACGAGTCGCCACACGATTGGCAGCCGCTGTGCCGTGAACCAATGCGTCCCAGCAAGCCTGTGCCGCCGGAGCCGCAATTGCCTGTGCTGCAACTCGGAGTGCCACAGCTCTGGCATCCGCCACGAACGCCGTGATGCAAGCACCCCGTTGTGGTGAACAATAGACCTGCAAGAGAACTAATCAATAGCCAACGATTCATCGCCGAATCCTTCCGCGAATACGCCACATGCTTGTAGCGAAATGCTGTGGTGTTTTATGTAGGGGTCGCCCCATTCGAATTCGTTCTTTCAAACGGATTCTGCAAGTACGACGTCATATCACTACTGTCATTCGGCCTTTGACGATTGAGCCATACACATAATCGGTGCGACCCGAGCAAAGCGAATGAAACCACCGCGACAAAGACTCCGCAAACCTCCCAATTTATTGCTAGCGACTGGGAAGTCGGTGAGTTGGCCATCGCAAAACGGCTCAAAAGCCCCAGGTCTATGTTGGGAGAATGAACTTCACCTACCCAATGTGGCGAGCGGGAATTGGGTGTGAGTTGGGGTAGCCACCAGTTGGCGCTCCGCCGGGACAAGCCCGGACGGAAGCGAAATAG
>CAXBHV010000229.1:0-7891 GCA_963974855.1 uncultured Rhodopirellula sp.
CGTGCCTGGCTGAACATTGATTCCCACCGCAGACGAATCGCGGATAATGTTTGAATCAATAATGAACATGCCTTGTACACGTTCACGGTTGCTATCGCCCAGAAGGCCAGTACCGCCTTGCAACAGGGAGACGTTGTCGATATACGCACTACCAGCGCTACTGCTGCTGACGCTGGTATCTACAGGCATGTGGACCCAGGTGAATTTATGAGGACCACTACTAAATGGGAAGCTGACCGTGCGATACCCAAGGTCACCCGTTGCGAATGTGAAATCCGTCGTACCGGGATTCTCATCACTGGATGTTTCCAACAGCGTTTGCGGTCGCCCGTCGATAAAGAACCGCAATCCGTATTCGTCTTCGACCGAGTCGACTTTGAACGTGAATTGAATAACACCAGCACCCGTGGTCCCACCAAGGTCGGCAGTGGTTGCTTCGTAGATCGAAATTGGCTTAATCGCGGTTATCGAACCGGTTTGTAAACTATTGTTTCCCGCAAACGGCATGTTGGAGGTGACGCTCCAAGGTGCTATCGCAATGGCGGGGATAGTGCTTCCGAGGAAGTCGTAGCCCGCAGCAGGAGGCGTCCACGGTGTAAATGCGCCTTCGAAATCCTGTAGAGAAACATCACTCGGTTCGACGATGTGCCGATCATTCGAATCGAAAGTGTTGCCAATGGCGATTCCCCCGGGGCCCATGGCAGCGTATTCACCCGTTCGACGAATCTCAAGTTGGTAAGGTCCATTGAGGATGTCAGGCTGTGTGGCATTGGGGTCATTGGTTCGCCCCTGGTTTAGATCGGTAATGGAGGTATCAACCGGTGCACCGGTCACCATTTCGCCACGTTCGGCATAACCGACGATGATGTCGTCGATGTAGAAGCCCTCGAAATTATTTTTAAGACTTCGGATCGATCGCTGAGTACTGCTGAACTCGCCAAAGTTGTCTTCCAATGGACGTCCGTTGCCGTCAAGCAACGAATTGTCGTTGATGGCACCAGCAGTGCTGAAATCGAACCGCAAAAGAATGTCGTTTGCTTCGCCAGCAAACGTAGACAGGTCGATCCGAGCTTGGCGCCAAACACCGGTATTGTCATGCATTTCCTGGATCAGCTGCTGGCTCTCGATCCGCTGGATGTCTGCATTGAGTCCTGCATCGGACAAATGCGACAGGAATCCTGGTAACTCCCCTTTCGCGTTATTCGGATTCGCACTACTGAGATTGGAATTATTGGTCGCCAGCAATTCCCAAGTCACTCCATTGTCACGCGATGCAAACACACGTGCGGAATCGCGAAACGGATCATTCGCGTTGTCGTTGTCACGCGCCCCGTCATCATCTTCGGTTTCCAAGAAGTAGTTGAAGTACAACGTAGGTCGATCGGTCGGCTTCGCCGATGTCAAACTAAAACCACTGGTTTCCAACGATCCAAGAGCGCCACCGAGAAAGTTGTACGTGCCGGTTCCGCCTGCCTGGACAATGTCAGGGTTGCTACTGAGGTCAGCATGCTGAAGAGTATTCAGAATGCCCATCTGAGCATTCGTGCCTCCCTGATACGTCACGTAGCTGTTGGTATTGGAATTGGGGTTTTGAACCCATTGTTCAAATCCGAAGTAGAAACTAGCACCACCATTCGCTTCGCTGCGTGTGCGGTCGGGTTGATCACCAGGGTTATTGACGGTGATTGACTCGCTTCCCGGATTACGGCTGCCATCGGCAGCCGAGTTGACACCGTGGCCGGCATCGTTACTGCGTCGTGTCGTCACGTGCCAGAGGTTGAAATCCAATGGTGAAAATGCGATGCCTCGCGGACTTCCAGCCATTCCTGAGACACCGCTGAGGAAGGTATCCGCGACACCGTCCCCTACGTTGCCATTATCCGAGACATTGGCAATCCCACCTGTCATCTGGGCATTGTCGACTTGCAGCAATGGCCAACCGGCTGCTCCAAGTCCGCCAGTGAACTGAACGACCACGCCGGCACCCTGCAAATCACCCACGACCTGGACTTCAGCGTCACCGATGTTGCTCAACCCCACAATGGCGTCACGAACACTGCGAACGCCGTCGATATTCGGTGTAACTGTCGCAGAGACGGGTGAACCATCAATCACGGTTGTTGTAGTCGGTTTTGCATCACCCTGTTCTAACACCGTCAGTACGGCGTTGGGGCCTGTGCCTCCCGTCAACGTGTCCGAAGTGGTCAGGTTGGCGACATCCGTATCCCCAAGCGCGCCAATAAATTCAATTTCAAATACCGCTCCCGGTAAATTTGTTCCGGACGTCGCAGTTACCATTACATCCGCTGCAGTAATGCCACCGATATTGGCAAGCGCTGCTTTCACGGCCGCAGCATCAGCGTTCCAAGGAATATCGCCCGAGTTTCCGCTGAATCCACCACCATTTGCGTTGATTCTGAAATTGCCGCCGGTGGGATTGCCGCTCAGTGATAGTCGCAATCGTTCGTTGTTAATCAGAAGTTCAGTCGCAGCTGGGATCGATATCTGCGATAGAATATTCTGGTTCCGTAATGTTTCGTCAAATTGGACCAACAGCGGTGTACCAGGCAAAACACCTCCGGTAACGACCACGTTGCCTCGACCGATGTTTGGCAGCGCTTCGAGCGCGAGTTGCACATCCGCAGCCGTAGCGTTAAAAGCGATCGGCGTTGTATCTCGGTTAGCAAAGCGAAGCACAAACGTACCTGCATCGATTGTTGGATCCAGCGTGATCTGTTGAAGCTCGTTGGCCCGCAATCCCGTCGCATCCGTCGTCAGCGGCAGCAGATCCTTTTTGCCCAAATTGTTGGTGAACTCGATCGTTACCGTGCCAGATGCAACGCCTGTCAACGGGCCATCAAACGGCGAAACGGTAACATCGCCCGGCAGGATTTCCTGCAAACCGTTAAGTGCGGTACGGACTTGATCTGCAGTCGCGTTATATGGAATTGGGGCTGTTGTTTGGATATTGCGAACCAATTCACCGGTGAGGTGTTCAGCACGCTGGGTGCCGTTGATAGCGCGAATTACATTAAACTGGCTGCCCGTTCGACTGACGACACGAAGATCTTCAGTACCGATCCGGATATTGAACGGAGTGACGGTTGGGAACGGCGCGTCGCTGACGACGGTTAATGTGTCACTGACAACTTCTGCAACTTGTGGCACATAATGGAAATCGATCGCGGTGCCGTTACGACCTCGAACGACTGATAGTTCATTGGTCGTTGTATTGACCGCTGTGACCAGCATTTCTTCTTCATTCACTCGGATCGTGAACGGCGTCGCGGGAAATACCGAAGCATCAAAGACCGTCAATGTATTGGAGAACTGGCTATTGTTGATCTCCACCGTCAAAGCACTTGACTGAGCCAGTAGAACCTCAACCGAATCCGCTAGAGCGTGCACCGTGGCGCTGGTACCTAACGCTCCACGGGTGACAGTCAATTCGTCCAAGATCGGATCCACTGCGGTAACGATCATCACTTCGTCACCGATGCGGATGTTGAATGGCGTCGTGGTGGGAAACTCGGTGACATCGACCACACGAAGCGTTGTCTGCACGTCATCCATCGCTTGGAATCCGGTGCCTGGATTCGGGATAATCTGCACCGGGCTGCCCAAGATGTGCGTCGCAGCAACGGTACCGTTCTGAGCACGCGTTACGGTTAGACGATTCTGTGCTGCGTTGATCGCAGTTACCAGCATCTCCTCGTCGTCAACACGAATGGTAAATGGAGCAGTCGGGTAGGTTGCCGCGTTGACCACCTCGAATGTGGTTGCCGTTGGCGTAATACTCGCACCCGCCGTCGTTCCCGCGACCGGTAACACGCGAACAGGACGACCAATATTGTGGTTAGCAATGACCGATCCGTTAACCGCTCTAACAACCGTCAATTCATTTGTTGAAAAGTCGATTCCATTGACCGTCATCTCTTCGGCGTCCAATCGGATATTGAACGGAAGAGTTGGATAGACGGACGCGTCGACGACGCGAAGCGTGGTGCTGGTGGGCTGATTGTCGATACCGACCAGTGACCCGATCTGAGGCGGCAAAACCTGCACTTGGCTGCCGGCAAGATGACCAGTGGCGGTCGTTGAATTTTCGCCGCGGCTGATCGTAAACTCTTTCGCGGCAATATTAACAGCACTGACGAGCATTTGCTCGTTGTTCACGAGAATCCTAAAGGGTGCAGCAGGAAACGCAGACACATCGTCAACGGTCAATCGCAGAATTGAATCGGTGATCGTGTTGGTGAGCGGCGAACTGATCGTCAACGGTGTGCTGACGGTTAACAACTCGCTTAGCGTCAACGGAGAACTTGCCGTCTGGTTCATCTGTGTCGATAGAAACGATGTGACGACTTCGTAAACACTGGTGGTGTCCGTATGTGTGGCCGGCGTCGTGCCGTGGAAGCCACGCTGAACGGTAAACGAGTTTCCTGCCCTGTTAGTGACAAGCATCTGTTCGGTGCCAACCTGGATCACAAACGGCGTCGCTGGCCATTGTTCGGTAAACGGTTGATCCGAGACATTTTGAACTTGAATGGTCTGAACGGTGCCAGATGCCGGAGCGGTAGTGATAGCCGCCAGCAGCGCGCTAACGGCGCCTTGGTTTTTCTCAAACGTTAGCGTGAAGTCACCACCATACGCGACGGTGGAAATTGTTTGTTCTTCGTTGACGCTGGCCGTGTATGGGGCATCGGATTTGATCGGTTCGGTTGTTTGTCGGTTTCCGTTGCGATCGAATGTCAACGTGAAGAAACTGTCGTTGGTTGGGCTACCCGTGACCGTGATCAACTGCGAGCTATTGTTGGAATCAAACGCGAAAACCGGGTCGCCAGCGGAATCGAGTGCAACGATTTGTGCCGAATCCGTAACCGCGAACATCGTATTTTGGTAGACGCCACGCGTCGCCGAACTGACGCCATCGCTTACATTTTGCGGGCCGAGCGAGAGACCTTGGAAATTGAATGGTTGGCCGAATGAGTCGTAAATGACGCGTACATTGAGTACCCGACCATTATCGGGATTGATTGTCAGGAATTCACCCGCGTTCGTCACTCCATACAAATTGCCAGCGCTGCTGAAATTATTGTACGACAGCCCCGTGACGCGACCGGCAAGAGGTCCCAATGCTCCGTCGGTACCGCCAGTAAATGCTATTGACGTAGCTGTATTACTGAAGGCACTGAAGGCAGCGGTCCCCGAACTTCCACTGGTAATCACCGCAGTCACTAGTTCACGAGCGGTGCCTCCCGTGCCCGTATCATTGTTAATCGCATCCGCGATTTCACCCGCAGTTGGCATTCCACTTAAGACACCGTTACCATCAACGGTATATCTCAAGGCCAGGTTGATTGTGGGATTTACCGCCGTTGCAGATGACGCTGATGTCACACTAGCGGACGTCGAAGAGGAGAGGAAATACGAGACGTTGATAATAACATCGTTACCTCTCTCGCCAGGTAGCTTCGATTCAAAACGAATGGTCGAAACATTATTGTTGGGAGTTGCACGGTCACGGACGGTCCACTGTGCCGTCGCAAACGTTACGCCCGCCGGTTGAATATCGCCTAAGTACCCATAACGTGGATTACCGCCGGTTGCGTTCAGCGGTGTCGCGTCACCATTCTCTCGTCCTCGATAAAGCTTTGACGTGGTATCCGATTCACGGACACTGTAGTAGACACTGTAAATCGGGTCCGGACTGCTTGTTCCGGTATCGCCACGACGCTGGAAGGTGACGGCGTCGACATCATTCGAAGTGGTAAACTGCTCCACTCTATCAGGGACGGTGACGGCACTATAGACACCTACATTCGGCGTCACCCCATCGCCAGCGATATTGTCGTTCTGCGAGTTGTCTTCTATCAACTGCCCATGAGCTGGATCGGTGACAGGAACTGAATCGTTGTTCCGTAGCTGAACCAATTGGCCAACCGAACCAACACCACTGCCCAGTCGACGGTACGCAAACATCGCACCATCGGAGCGCACAACGAGATCTTGGAAATCGTCGTTTCCGGGCGAGATATTATCACTGACTTTCGTCAAATACCTCTGAGCTTCGCGGATACTCGCGGTGTAAAGATCGTCGTTATCGTTTCCACTGCCATCGGTGATCACGTAGGTTACAACATTCGAAAGATCGAATGGTTTGACGTGGTTCTCCAATGTCAATTCGCTACTGATATCCAAGATCCCTGCGGCGACCTTCGGCGCGATCACGCCTCCTTGTGAGCGATAGCCTTGGAAACCAATATGGTCTTCGACAATGCGAGTGACCGAATTGACGGGTTCAAGACGCACCAACCGGTTAGCGTCGTTAGTCATGTCACCTTGGAACGCCCCCATCAGCGCTGTGGGCAGGTTGCGGTTGCTCATCACCGCAACGTAGTAATGGTTGTCTTGTCCAGGGACGGGCGTAATGTGGATCGGACCGATGTACGGGTCTTTGTCACCAAGGGATCCGCGGCTTAAATCGTCGAGTGTCGGCCCAACACCAATCGGTTGGTCGTCTTCGATATCGCCTTCGCGACTGACATAGATCAAACGGCCGCTGTCGTCGTAAACGGCTACGGTTGTGTCAGCACGCAGCGCCTGGTCGGCATAATCAAGGTCCAATACGATCGCCACAGTTCCGGCGGCATCGTTAACGCCGCTAATCACCTGGACGCCGGTGTGTTCAAGATTGAATTTGTACCAATCGACATCGGTGTCATTGGATAATCGGCCAGAGAGTCCGATCGCCGCTAAGTCGGTTTCAAGCAAATTAACGAGGTTTTGAGCACTTGCGAACGTATCACCGAGGGACTCGATTTCCCCAGCTTCGGCGACGAGTTGGCTGTGCGCCGGCAATCCTCGAACGTCGATTGCGGTGATAGCGCCTCGAATATCTGCAAACTGCACGGTAGAGCCAGGAAACTCGTCGACTTGTCGTTCACGAATCTGCAGTTGGTATTTACCACTGCTCTGACCATCCACCAACGCGGCGTTCGTACCCTTCGGTGCGGAACGAACTCGAACAAAGAAGATACCGTCGGTGCCGGGGGTTCCTGGCAACTCAAAATACATTCCTGGGTCGCGGAAATTCTGAGTATAGAAATCTCCACCGAGCAGCGGGTTCTGCGTTAACGGCAACGCGTTGACATTCCCTGGATCCGAAGCGTTGCTCGAACTAACGGAACGCGCGACAACGGTGCCTACCGAGTTAACCACTTCGACAATGGCATCAAGTGCGGTGTCGGTACGATCAATATCAATCCAGATCGGCGTTCCGACTCGGCCGGTAAAGCTGTAGACGTCAACGTCGTTGGGATCATCAGGGCTAATGAAGCCATTGACTTCAAATCCGATTCGGTTGTTCTCGTCGGCGCTCTTTTCATCGTGAGCCAATGCGCCAAGCGGTTGGGCATTGTCACGATTGCCGTTCACATCTCGACCGCCTGTGAGCGGGTTCTCGCGTTCGCGAACAATCGCCACATTACGATCGTTGCTCCACTCGTCAAACTTAAACCCACGCCATTGACCGGCTGACCCAACGGTTGGATTGGCTGAGTTGTTGGTGTTCTTCAGCACGGTTCCGTCAGGGGCAAAACCCGCACCAATGGTGTCGTCTAACAGCGACGTGAGAACAACGGGATGGCCCGGGGTCCCGAGGACATGAATGGTGCCACCAATGCGATCGATCGTTTCGAGCGGAGTGCCGGTGGCTGTAAAGCCAGCGTTATTGCCGAAAAGTTTCACCACCAAACTTTCAAAGTTACTGCTCTGTAAAGTCAGGCCGCTATAGGTGTGGTGATTTTCAACCGTGATTTCACTACGCAAGACATGAACAATGTCTGTGTCGTCCCAGATGGTTTCGGTTGTCAATAGCTCGCCACGGACC
>CAXBHV010000230.1:0-7848 GCA_963974855.1 uncultured Rhodopirellula sp.
CACTTGGTCACCGACTTGATGCCCATGGGTATCGTTAAAGTTTTTGAAGTGATCGATGTCAACGAGCGCCAATGCGAACGAGCGGCCGCCTTTGCGAAACGTCGTGAACACCTCGTCGAGTTTTTGGTCAAACGCACGTCGGTTGTGCAGCCCCGTCAACGCATCGGTACGAGCTTCGGTCAGATAGCTTTCGATTTGCTTGGTTTGCTTGTCGAGTTGGCGTTCGGCAGATTCGAGCCGCGTTTGCAACTGCTCGTTGCTGTCCATGATCTGCTTCAGCAGCGCAACCACCTTGGGTGTCGATTGGCCCGAATCGGAATCCACTCGCACTTCGTTGCTCAGTTCACCCAGACGTGTTTGATATTTCGACACGCTGCCGGAGTATTCGTTCGTCCAAGCGCCGAGTTCTTGCAGCATTTGTAGGACGCGTTCGCGTTCGTCTTGAGACATCGCCACTCCCGCTGTTTCGTTGCGTTGGCGTCCAAATCGATAGCCGATCGCCAGCCCCACGGCTATTAGCACTAGGCCTGAGGCAATGCCGACCATCGTTAGGACCAGGTTTCCCTGTATTAGTTCTTCGTTGATGACCGTTTGCCCAATATAGTTAACGAGGGAGTTTCGCTAGTTCGAGGTGATTGGAATAGCCCGTTTTTCTTCTAGCGGGGGGATTAGAAGTGCACTGCGTCCGGTGTTTGAGTCGGGTCCAATTGTTCACCCCGGGCGATCACCACTAGCCCGCTTTCCGTGACCGTGAACCCCCTTGCCGCGTCGGCTGCTGGATCATAACCGATTTCGGTTTCTGGCGGGATGCGGACTCCTTTGTCCACAATCACACGCCGCAGACGGCATCGACGTCCGACCTCGACACCTTCAAACAGGATGCTGTCCTCGACATGGGCGTAGCTGTTGATGCGGACGTTGGGTCCAACGATGCTACGCGCCACGCTGCCGCCGCTGATGATCGCCCCTTGGCAGACCATGGAATCGAGTGCTTCGCCACGTCGGGACGAGTGGCCTTCGCTACCGAACACGAATTTGGGTGGTGGCATCATCGGCTGAAACGAGCGAATCGGCCAATGTTGGTCGTAAAGATTCAACTGTGGGTCGACGCCGATCAAGTCCATGTTCGCTTCGTAGTAGGCATCGATGGTGCCGACGTCACGCCAATAAGCATCGCGTTTTCGGTTCTCGTCTAGAAACGGGAACGCATAAACACCATGCTTTTCGATTGCCGCCGGGATGATGTTTTTGCCAAAGTCGTGATCGCTTTCGGTTCGGGTTGCATCATCACAGAGCTGTTCGAATAGGAACCGAGCGTTGAAGACATAGATGCCCATCGATGCCAGGCAAACATCGGGATCGTCGGGCGTTGGCATCGGGTCGGCCGGTTTTTCCTGGAATCCGGTCAGCCGGTTATCCAGGTCGACTTGCATGACCCCGAATTGCTTCGCTTCGTCACGGCTGACACGCAGCGCTCCGATCGTGATGTCGGCGCCCATTTTGCGATGGAAATCGACCATCGGCTTGTAGTTCATCTTGTAGATGTGGTCGCCCGCCAGGATCACGACGTCTTTGGGCTGCTCGCTCTCGATTGCGTAAATGTTTTGATAGACGGCGTCAGCGGTCCCTTGGTACCAATTGTTGTCGATTCGCTGCTGAGGAGGGACAACGTCGATGAATTCACCGAGTTCGCGGCAGAAATAGTTGCGCCAGGCAAGATTGATGTGGCGATCGAGCGATTGCGCCTTGTACTGCGTTAACAACAGCATTCGTCGCATGCCGCTATTGAGTGCGTTGCTAAGCACAAAGTCAATAATCCGATACAGACCGCCAAAGGGGACCGCCGGCTTGGCTCGGTCACGCGTTAAGGGTTCCAGACGCGAACCCCGCCCTCCGGCCAAAATGACCGTCAAAGTATCTCGCATACAGTTTTATTAGCTCCGTGCTTGCTTTGGATCACTCGAAGGATCGTTCGATAGCGTACCAGATTAGCAGCTGGAAATGTCCAGCCCTCGAAGTCGGAAAGTGCTCATTTTTGGCCTAGCGTTTGCTCCGGCTTGGACCTTTCCCGCTAACGCTGTCGCATCGACAGAGGGTTAGGTTTTAATCTGGGTAGTCTTCGTTGAGTTTCCGGCTTTCCCACAGTTTGTAGCCCTTTATATCCCGATTGGTGCCGTCTTTAGTGCCAACGGGGCCGCAGCATGTGGGGGCCAGAAGTGCCGAAGCCTCACAGTGCGAAATGGCCGACGCTGCAGGGGGCGGGGTTGTAGCTCGCTACAATTAGGGTTGGTGCTGCGAGCATGCCGGGTAAAGATGAGCGGGGCAAAGACAGTTTTTCAAGTTCGATAAGTTTGGAGTCATCCTGATGGACAATCTGTGGAAACGTGTAAGCGTTGCCTTGGCGGCAATGTTGTTTGGATCACTGCTGACCGGTGTCGTATTGAGCTTGCCTGATTCGCTGCAGCGAGATAGTCACGCGCAGGGTCAAGCTCGGGTGCCGATCCAAGGCCAACATCTCAACACCGCACAAGATCTGTCGCTATCGTTTCGTAATGTTGCCGAAGCGCTGCGGCCCAGTGTCGTAAGCATTAGCACTAAGCAGACTCAGATTGTTGGCGGCCGACAAAGCCAGCGACGCGCGTTGCCGCCGGGCTTTGAAGACTTTTTTGGTTACCAACCCCAGGCACCTCAGCGCCGCGAGTCCGAAGGGATGGGCAGCGGGGTGATCGTTCGCAAGGACGGCTATGTGTTGACTAACAACCACGTCGTGGAGGGCGCCGACGAGATCAAAGTCGAGTTGAACGACGGACGGATTGTCCTGGGAAAAATGGTCGGCACCGACCCGCAAACCGACCTGGCGGTGATCAAGGTCGATTTGGATGGGTTGCAACCTGTGCTGCTAGGCAGTTCGGACGATATCCGTGTAGGCGATTGGGTTTTGGCGATCGGAAGCCCATTTGGCTTGGAGCAAACAGTGACCGCAGGAATCATCAGCGGAAAAAACCGAGTGCAAGGGATTGTCGATGATGGAAATGGTTTTGAAGACTTTCTACAAACCGATGCCGCGATCAATCCAGGTAATTCGGGCGGTCCGCTGGTCAATTTGCGAGGCGAATTGGTTGGCATCAACACGGCGATCCTGTCACGTAGTGGTGCAAGTGCTGGGATCGGATTTGCAATACCGGTTTCTTTGGCAAAACCGGTATTGGAGTCCATTATTGAATCAGGCCAAGTGCGGCGAGGTTTCTTAGGAGCCCAGGTGGTCGATGTGACTCCCGAGAACGTCAAGAAATACAACCTTACCGTCAACTCGGGTGCATTGATCGGCGGGTTGCTCGAGAACCAGCCTGCTGCGAAGGCGGGGCTGCAGCCTGGTGATGTGGTGACAAAGTTGGATGGTCGGCCGGTGCGATCGGGAACTCAATTGCGAAACTATGTCGCGAGTCGTCCGCCTGGGGCGGCTGTGGAGATGGAGATTATTCGCAATCGGCAAACATCGCAGGTCACAGTGAATTTACAGGAACGTACTGATGAAGCGATGGCAATGTTCGGCGCAGGATCGCTGTTTGGTGCCGAGTTGATTCCGGTCACTCCGGAAACCGCCAAGCAATACGGCTACGAAGGACTGCGAAGTGGCTTGATTGTGGCAAGTGTCGAAGACGGCAGCATCGCCGCACAGGGGGAACTGCAAGTTGGCGACGTGATTGAATCGGCGGCGAACATCCAAGTTTCTTCGGTCGACCAATTGTCGCTGATTTTGGATGAATCGCAAAAACAGCGTCAACCGTTGCGATTGGTCGTCCGGCGAGGTAACGCCCGAATGTTATTAGTCGTCCGGTAAATGGCGACGTTGTTTGAGTTCGAGGTAGTGGATGAGGCTACGAGTCCCGCAGAGTCCCCGCTTTCGCAAGGGAGGTCGTAGCCTTAGGTTCGCTGCCGGTCGTGCTGGGGGGCTCGTGGTTTCATTGATTACCGCCTGCGCCGGGACTCGTGGCCTCGTCCACCACCAGTGCGAGGAAACTCGTGGCCTCGTCCATTACTCTCTTGCATGCATTGGATTTCAGACGGATTCTCGGTTGTTGATTTTGCGTAAAACGGTACATTCGTAAGGATGACTGTTACTGCAAAACCGCTGCCGACCATCCGTCAATTACCCCCCAATCTTGTCAACAAGATCGCTGCTGGCGAAGTAATCGAACGGCCGGCGTCGGTCGTCAAGGAATTACTTGAAAACAGCGTCGATGCGGGAGCCTTTCGCATCGAGGTGACGATCAATGGCGGTGGTACCGAATTGATCCGCATCAGCGACGATGGTTGCGGAATGACCTCGGAGCAACTGCCGCTGGCGGTGGCCAGTCATGCGACCAGCAAGCTGCCCGACGAAGAGTCGTTGTTTCACGTTCACACGCTTGGGTTCCGCGGCGAAGCACTGGCATCGATCGGTAGCGTTTCGCAGCTCACCATTCGCAGCCGAACGATCGAGGACGATTGTGGGTCCGAAATCAATGTCCGTGGCGGCGTGATTGAATCACCGACGCCATGCGGATGCCCCGTCGGGACTGTGATGGAAATTCGCAATCTGTTTTTCAACACTCCCGTGCGTCATCGCTTTTTGAAAACGGCACAGACCGAACGGGGGCATATCGTCGAAGCGTTCACGCGAATCGCTTTGGCCAATCCGAAGGTTCATTTTGTCTTGACCTCTAACGAAAAGACGCTTTACGACTTGGCGCCCACGGCGCGTTGGTCGGACCGGATCGCCGAGTTTTTTGGCGGCGAGATTGCGGATTCATTGATCCCGATCGAAAGCGATGATGCTCAGATTCGCGTTAGCGGTTATGCCTGTGATCCCTCGGTAAGCCGCGGCAACAATCGCATGCAATACATGTTTTTAAACGGGCGGCATATCCGCGACCGATCGCTTCAACATGCTCTGACCGAAGCCTATCGCGGGTTGTTGATGGTGGGCCGTCATCCCGTTTGTTTCCTGCGAATGGAGATGCCGGCCGACATGGTCGACGTGAACGTGCATCCGACGAAGTTGGAAGTGCGATTTACTGACGGTGGCCGCGTCTATGGACGATTATTGCAAACGCTGCGTTACCAGTTTTTGAAAACCAACATGACGCATCGTGTCGGCCCTGCGTCCCCATCGCAATCCGACAACGATTCAAACGGCGGTACGCAAAGTGGTGACGTGGTCGCTCCCGCCCCCAGCGTGCTGGGGTTGCCAAGCCGCGTCGAAGCCGAGCAACGGCAAGGGGTGATCAATTGGGCTCGCACGGGCGAAAGTAACCCAATGCCTGCAAGCTTGTCGCCAGCCGGTTCATCGCAGTCGATGCCATCGCTAGCGGTGCCCGGATTCCAGCCGTTTCCGGGCAGCACGCCTTTCTCAGGCAGCCCTTCGCCTGGGAATGTGACTGGTGGATCCGCAATCGATGGCGGTGTAGCGGCGGGCGCCGCGGTGCCGCAGACCGACCCGGCAACGGGCGAGCTTGCACCCTGGGATCCGCCACCCGCTGCGAGCGACGGCAATCCGACGGTTTGTTACCTCGGATTTCAAGTCCACAATCGCTACTTGGTCACGCAAGACGAGAAGGGGATGGTGGTGATTGACCAGCATGCGCTTCACGAGCGAGTGTTGTACGAGCGGGTGAAGGACAAAGTGTTAGGCGGATCCGAGCGATTGGAATCGCAACGATTGCTCGTTCCCGAGCCCGTCTCGTTGACTCCGGCCGAACGCACGGCCGCGCTCGATTCCAAGGAAACTCTAGCCAAGATTGGTATCGAAATTGACGAATTTGGTGGCGAGACAATTCTAATCCAGTCCTACCCCGCGATGCTAAAGCGAATGGCGCCGGGCGATATGCTGCGAACGGTATTGGAATCGGTGATGTCGGCGGGCAAAGAGCCCGATGCCCAAGATTTGTTGAATCATTTGCTCAGCACCATCGCGTGTAAAGCGGCCGTAAAAGCGGGCGATCCGCTCACGCGAGAGGAGATCACTAGCTTGCTAGAGCAGCGTGATTTGTACCAGGATACACACCATTGTCCGCACGGACGCCCCACCGCATTGTTCTTCAGCCGAGATGAATTGGACCGCATGTTTGGCCGTTTGGGGCCGCGTGGTCGGGCAAAAGGTTGATCCGCAACTCCCTGTGTCGCGGTGCTGTATCGCCACAGGGTGGGATGCTGGAATTGCAGTAAGGGCAAAAATTTTGCCCGACTGGCACCGCATCATTTCACACTGCGGGCGGCGTTGGTTTAAACTATAGAGTGCACGCGCCTTTTCTGGCGTGGAACGGAGCCTTACTTAATTGACTTGAGCCCTATGCTGAAAAGTTGGGTTTGATCAATACGGCTCGCGTGCGTTTCCGTTCCACTTAACAAACGAGTCCATGATGGCTTCTATTTTATTGTGCGACGACAGCCCGACACATACGGTGCTGATGCAGACGTTGCTCGAAGATGACGCCCACGAAGTGCGTTGTGCTCAAGACGGGCGCGAAGCGATGGCGTCGATTGCCGAGCACATGCCCGAGCTCGTGGTCACGGACCTGCGAATGCCCAATATGAATGGATTGGAATTGGTCCAAACGTTGGTTGCCGAGCAATCGCAATTGCCCACGGTCGTTGTCACAGCTCGCGGTTCCGAGGATTTGGCGGTCGACGCACTTGCATTGGGTGCAGTGAATTTTGTCCCCAAAAATTCGCTTAATATGTTGCTCAATCCGGTCGTGCGGCAAACCATTGCCTACGCATGCAGTGATCGGTTTTCGCAGCCGCTGTCGGGGCAATTGCGTTCGCCGGAGTTTTACTTCAAGCTCGGTAGCTACATTGATTCAATCAATCCGGCGACTCAGATTGTCATTCAAGCCCTAGCCGCCTCGGGGAAACTCAATTCGACTAACCGCATTCGAATCGGAGTAGCGGTAGCAAGTGCGTTGTTTAATGCCGTCTGTTATGGCAATTTAGAACTCAGTGACGAAGACCCGATCGTGGGCAAGGTGATCGCGGGCGATCCGGATAGCCACGCGGAATTGATGAAGCGTGCCGGGTCGGATGCGTATCGAAAACGCAGCGTTCATTTGAAGGTGTCCGGTGGCGACAAGGACACGCGGATCTCGGTTTCACACGATGGCAACGGCCGCTTGGCCCGATTCAATCCCGCACCAGGAACGCCAGAATCGTTCGAACTAGAGCAGTGTCGCGGGATGATGCTGGTCACCAGCTTCATGGACGAAGTGATGTTCAACTCCGGATTCAGCGAATTGGTGATGGTCAAGCATCACGGGTGAACCCTCGTCCCCAGGCCCTGCCCAACGCTGTGAACGATTTTTTGGCTGCAAAATACAGCGTTGCGTTTCGTATCTACGCTCACCAGAGCGTGGATTATTGGCGTCCAAATGCAGATCACCACCGTCTGGCGACGGTAGCAACATCGAAGATGAAAATGCGCTAGTGTGCCTTACAGCGACCAACCGACTTTGGGGTCGTCGTGGATTTGCGGAGCGTGGATCGCGGCGAGACCCTTGATTCGCGCGCTAACCTTCTCGACCGACGTTTCATCGGTCAACACTTCCAATGACAAACGGAACGAGACCGTGTCAGCGGGCTCGATCGCTACCACGCGGCCTTGCTCCGCCTCGAACGAACGCGTGTTGGGAAAGTTTGTTGCGGGTTCCATTCCGACCACATAGCCGTCGCTTTTGGCGCCCGTATTCTTCCACAAAATGAAATTGGGAAGTTGGCTGACGTTGAAGGTGACGGCCAAGCCTCGATTTTTTTCGGCCGAGCGGATCATTGCGGTCGTTTCGCTCGAATCGTCGCAAACCAAGTTGGCAAAGT
>CAXBHV010000231.1:0-7844 GCA_963974855.1 uncultured Rhodopirellula sp.
CCGTTGACCTGGAAACGATTGTTTGCAAAGCGATCGCAAAATCGAAAGACGAGCGATACGCCACCGCTGGTGAATTGGCCGAAGATTTACGTCGTTTTCTGGACGGCCGTCCCACTTTGGCGCGGCGTCCCACGCTTGTCGACCGGGCATTCAAATGGGCGATGCGTCGACAAGGCTTGGTGTGCTCGGCACTGGCAATTTCGCTGACTCTCGGGATTGCGATGTCAGTGGGAATGCTGCTTGTTTCACAACAAAGCAAGCTGAAGGATGAAGCCACAACGAGGGCTCAACTACACCTCGACCAAGCGCATCATGCGGTCGATCGCTTCAGCGGCAAGATCTCACAACGGCTTGCCGAGATGCCCGGCACCGATCAGTTGCGCGCCGATATACTGCACGAAGCCGAACGGTACTATCTCGACTTCCTGCGTTACGCCAATCAAAACACGCACATGCAATCCGAGTTGGCGAGGGTCCGATATCGACTCGGGGCACTCCAGACTCGACTGGGTAAGTTCGAGGACGCGGAACAACACTACCAACAAGCGATCACTGATTTGACGTCGCTGAAAAACAGAGGGCAGAGCACCGAGTTGGAGCAAGCCGACTTGGCACTCTGCTTTCATAACCTAGCGGCCCTGCGAAAGGACCAAGGACGCTACAGCGAAGCCTTAGAGGGTTATCAAAACGCAGCAAAGGTATTGGAGAAGCAGTTGGCTAACGACAAGAGTCATCCTCGCTTGATTCGCCAATGGGCTACCACCCAAACCAACTTGGGTGCGTTGTTGTGGATCTGCGGCGAGGCGGAACAAGCCGACCGACTGCTGATCGATCTGCAGCAGCAACTCGAGAACGCGTCACTTCGTCACGGCCAGGATCGCGGCGTCCGCCAGCAGCTATTTGAATGCCGGAATGCTCGCGTGGCGATGCTGCTGGACAGCGATCCGGATCAAGCCGAAGCGTTACTGCAAGCGAATATCAGCGAACTTGAATCGTGGGATTTGCCTCCTAGCAATGACGAAGCATCTAATACCGATGTTCGACTCGCCTCGGGACAACCTTCGCCGCAGTGCCAGTTGGCGATCGCACGTAATAACTTGGCAACGTTGTGGGGCCAACGAGGTGACGTAACGCAGGCGATTGAACTGATGCGGGCGTCGATCACCGCGTTGGAAAGCGAAGCTACCCAGTTCGGTACCACCGCCGTAGTCCAACAACAATTGGCCGTTGCCCATAACAATCTGGGACAATTGCTTTGGAATCAACACCCCAATGAATTAGCAAAACAGCAATTTGTTACGGCCGAAGCAATCTTGCGGCGAGATCTGGCATCAGAAACCACCGCCGCCGATACGCTTAGCCGCTTGGCAGGCGTTCTGCACAATCGTAGTGTCATCGATCAACACCAGGGTGAAATGGAGAATGCGGTTCAGCATTTAACCGAGGCAATGGAGTTTCAATCGCTTGCCGTACGGAAGGCTCCCTACAATGCGGCATACCGAGAATGTTTGGAAAACCACCGCGAACAATTAGACCAAATCCTGCATCAGATCCAGGATCAGTCCGGGACAACCGGTCTGGATGCCAAATCGAGGGCTGGTGATCAATGGCAGCTCCCTAGCCGGCCAATGGAAGGCGTCCGCGATCAAGCGGATTCGGCAATCGAAAAGAAAGGGGTGATAAATGGCTCGGCATAATTTAAAACGAGGAGGGATCGCCGCGACGCGCCAACGCTTATTTCTTCGAGGAATCGAGCGTCTAGAGACGCGTACGTTATTGGCGGGCGGCGAAATGATCGGTGCATATGAATCGGACTCAAATCAAACAATGCCGCTGCTGGACCCCATGCAGGTTGCCGCGCCGGCATTCGTGCGTCAGATGTCGATTGTCAGTCCCCAAACAGTTTTACAGCGTCCCCTGACGCAGCAAGACCCTGATTTGCAGTCTGACGAAGACGTCAGCGAAGAAGTTACACAAACCCACGACCAAGCACTCGAGGAATGGGATCAAGACGAGACTCGCACAGCCGAACAAACGGACAAAACGGATCTGATCGAAGACGACAAGGACTCGTTATTGGTCACAACCGATGAGTTAGCGGAAACAGGCGGAGTCGACGCCGCAGAATCGACTCACACGGACGCAGACGTTCCACATCTGCCCCTCTTGCCAAGCAGCAATCCGAATCACTCAAACGCCAGCCATACATCGGCATCGGCGATGATAACACTGGCAATTCCTTCGCAGGCTACGGGAATGCCACTGTTTGATTCGCCGACCCCTTCGTCAATCAATGATCGTGGGGTCTACGCCGATCACTTCCACTACTTCGACCCATCGGCATCAGGCACGGATAGGTCGATCGCATCGCTTGCGTCAGAGCCGTTATCCAACGATGCCGCTCGCGATTCGTTTATGGCGATGTCGATGCTGAAACCAAGCGGGATCGATAACCGCGTCCGAGCCTCGGCAACAAACGCACTTACCCTCCGCAGTTCGGATTCCATTCCGACAGCGATCGTACGAACCACACTCGCATCACAGGAACTTATTTCGCAAACCAACACACAGGACGTGTCGCAGCGAAAAACCGTTACTCCTCTACGTCTCGGATCGTTGCCGATGGTGACTCTTTTGCATTCCGTAATATTTGCCGGGCAAATGGTACTGGACAGCTCCGCTGAGGTGATTGATTTGAATCACCCCAGCGACACTTCATCGGACGAGGAGCAACCCGCAGTTGTTGATGACGCCGTGATCCCGATTGCAATGACACGGGTCAACGACGGCAAACCGACACCTGAATTGGCCGGTCGGCCATCGTTGCGCCCCACCATGTTCTTTGCCGTCGTGTGTGCATCGCTTCATGTGCAATACTCGATCGGCAAGCGAAACGATCCGTTACACTGGACATGGATCTCGGTCCGAACCGAGCAAACAGATTGATCATTTCCAGGCGGCTTCCCACCGTGATCGTGATGGCGTCAAGCCATCACCAAAACGGCTAACAGAATTTCACCCAGTGATTCTTACCTAACCGGCTTACAAGTTGCGTAGTTCTCGACCGAGGCTTCACCGAGCTTCATTGGCGATCTTTTAATCTTCGCTCGGCTCTTCGGCTGGCACATTTTGAGCTTATGTGGGAGTCGAACTCGAGTTGTTTTGCCGCGATGCCGACACAGGTGAAACATCTGCCGCAAACATGGCCGTCAACAATGATAGAGCGAGGGATGCACCCTCTAAAACCGAACGCATTGACGCATCTCACCCGCTTTCAGACGCTCAAGTGAAGCAAATCCTTGCAGCTATACCAGGACTTGGATCTTTGGATGGCGCCCCAAGGATGATACTTGTAAAGCATCTTGAATCTAAAAGTACTTCCTGCCTCGATTACCCAAAATGACCGAATTTTGAGAAGACATTAAGGGTTGGGGCATCACGCGGTCATAGCCGGCAGTGTGGTGTTCCTTTATACCAGTCTAAATCATTGGCGAAATAGGCTTGAGTTGCTGTTGCTTGCGTAGCTTCGATCGACGACGACGACTTTCCTCGGCTCTCTTCTTCGTCTCACGAGCCGACCGAAACATTTCAGGGAACTTTAGTTCCAATTCTAGTTCCACTTTCGCTTGGATCGCCTGCTCTAGGAGTTGCTGATCCGTTTTGACGCAATATCGCTTTTCCGATGGCGCCCCACGCAAAGGCATTGTGGCATCCAATGACGACACATTAAATGGCAATATCGCGATTTGGTCCTGAGCACTTACGTCATTGCTCAAAACGATTGTCAACAGAGGTAACGAAAGAAAGGCGAGTAGTCGTTTCACAGTCAATTTCCGTTTTGATGGTTTCTGAGATAGAACAGACAAAATTGTCAAAACAAAGGTATCTTCGCAACACCGTGCTTGCGGAAGGCTCTGCTGCCACCTCTCCCTAAACTTCGTTCTGGGAGAGGTAACACGCAGCAGGCCGCCTCTCCCGAGCGTAGCACGGGAGTCGTTACGATCAACGACCTTCCGCTGCTAGCGACGCGGCACTTGTAGACAACCGAAATGGTCCATCGACATCGATGACAGTATCGATTCGGATTGTGACTGCATCGCAGGATCCATCTGCATTGCCATCGCCGAATGCTCCGCCGCCAATCGTGTCTTTTGATGCTCGCGGTAGCACTGTGCCAATAACAAATGACTCTCCGCAGTCGGGGCGACTGCGACTAATTCACGATACGCTTGCTCCTCCATCGTTCGCTGATCAAGTCGCCGGGCGGCAAACCCGATTCCCTTCCAGGCACTGGCCAGCCCCGATCGCTTGGACTGGCTTGCGGGTTGCGATTCCCAGTAAGCCACCGCTGCCTGATAGGCTTCCAAGCTTTGCGACATTTGATTTAAACGCTGGTGACAGAGCCCCTTGTAGTCCAGACTGATCGGCTCGAAGCGATCGCCATCAGTCAAAGGCTCGAGCAGTTGCAATGCTTCCTCGTTTCGGTCCAAATGCATCAGTACCGTGATTCGACGTCCCAACACGGCTACCGGCGCGTCAGCAAAGATCGGTCGCCGCACTTCCGTGTTGAGTTTGGCTACGATCGCTTCGAGCTCCTGCTGGACTTTTTGCACTGATTTCTGATGAATGAGGCCGCTGGGATTCAGTTGGGCAAACTGTTCGGATTGCCGATTCGCCAGTCCAAAGCGACGGCTTTCTAGTGATCGTTCGAGATCAATGCGAATCCCATCGGCAACCGCGTCCGCGTATGCCGCTGGCACTAGTATCGTCAACGCGAAAAGCATCGCGACTGGCAACCATCCGTTCTCAGCGAACAAGGGTAAACGTGGCGACGGCATCACGGTCGTCCCCGCAAACGCCACGGCCATCATCACCAACATCGCGATCACGCTGCGGCACACGGTCAGCGTGATCACACTTTGATCGGGCAACTGAGTGATCGATGCAGCAAACACGGTGATCGTTACAGCGACCGCAACGCCCCCGAACGCGATGCCCAGTTTCTGCCAGCTAGCGAATTCGCAAAAAAACTGGACCACCCACAATGCAAGCGGAATCGCTGCAAAAAAGGCGCAGGCGACGACGTCCCAGCGTCCAAACACTTGCACGACCCCATGAGACATTGACAGCAGCATGTTGCAGACGGCGACCGCACCGATCGCTATCGAACAATGAGCGATCCAACCCCAACGGAACGTAAACGATGATGGGTTCATGATGCGATCACCGTTGCGGAGGAAGCTGTCGATGACGGTTTACGCGACTTCCAAATCATGCCATCAAAACAGTAATGCCAAAATGCGACGACAATGTTGACGAACACCCACAACTCAAAATAGCCTCGCGAAAGCAAGTAATTGCCTAGTCCAATTACGAGCACAAAGATGGCCAAGAACAGCAACCACATCTTAGAAAGTCGCGCCAACGCATTCGATTTGCTTGAGCCCCGTGAACCGCTCATCGACCAAGTAACAATCGACATGTATTCCAATGAATGAAAGATCGCCGAGGCCAGTGCTAACTGAACCACCCATTGGTTGTTTTCATAGTGTGAGGCCAACAGAAGCGACGCGAACAACGTCATCACGCTCGTTAAATAAGCCACACTCGCCAATGACGCCTTGCCGGTCACCGCATACTGAAAACACTGGCGTCCTACAAACGCGACGGGAATCACCAATACAATCCAATCCACCGACGAAACCCACTCAAAACCATCGAAGGGACCTTCGCTCCATCCCCAACCGGCAACGCGAGCGATCACGTAGAGCATGAAGCAGCGGAACACCGTTTTCTCGAGCGACGCGGCCCATGGTTTGGTCGCAACCGAACCGGGTTTCCCCGTGGAACTTGATTGTGCAGACGCCTTAGATTTACGTTGATAAACGCGAAACACACCGTGATGCTGCGAGGCGAAATGCCAAGCGTTCCAGATGTAATCGATCACGCCTAAACACAGCAGCGATCCGGTACCCATTTTCAAACAGAGACACGCGACCAGAATCGCGGTGCCAAACGCAAGAAATTGCCGGCGTCGATCGACGCCTTTGTGGTGATCGACCGTGACGAGAATCAACGTGATCCAGCGATGCGGCGCGGTCACAAAATAGATTTGCCAAAACAGCAAACTTTGATGCGTCGCAATCCCGCCCAAACGATCGACCAACAACAATAACGGCCAAAACGCGTTGGCGACAAAGAACAAATCGATCGCTGGCGAAAACAGAAACCCAACCGCAATCGGAGTGCGCCGCGGCACCGTGGACGAAGTCTCGCTACCGCACGTCTGCTTCGTTACATCGACCGAGTTCGGCACGTATTTATTCTCTCCCGCACTTGCGGGTACCACCGAACGTGATTGAGGTTTGGTTTCAGAAACAATCATCCAATCACTCCTCACCGTCACTGTGCGGCGTATCGCTCGCAGTCAGGTTGCCGACGGAATCGACGCTTGGGATCTCATCAGGGATCCGAATCCAGTGATCGTGAAACGAGATACCGGACGTCCACTCGACCGCAGGCATATGACACTTGATACAATCGCCGGCGGGCTGATGCGAACACTCACTCGACAATGCATCGCCATGACACTGTTTGCATTGATCAATCGAGACGACACGATTGTGCGACACGGTATCGTGTGGGTCATGGCAAGTGGAACAGGTCATCTTGTCGGGACTCTCTAAATAGCAACGACTGCGTTTGATGCCATACGGCTGGAAGCGTGCCAATTCGTTGGGCGTCGCATCGGGTTGGATCGAAGTTTCATCGCGATGACAAGTGCTGCAAGCATCCATATAAGACTCGGCGGTTTCATATTGCAGCATCGGTTTGGCCTCTTCTGCGTGCCCGAGATGAGCAAGTTCGACGTGCTTTTTCCGTGGACCGTGACAACGTTCACAGCCGACGTTGGGGACCACCAATGAATTCATGAGCGGCAGCGACGAAGGCGGCGTCAGCGTGCTGTGACACCCCAAACACGCACGAATATCGGCAGCATCCATCGGACGCCCGAAACATTCGATTGTTCCGGCAGTAAAATCGTCAAACCGCTCATGATCCGGCGTCAAACCGAGTTCATCGTGATTGGCAAAGTAGGACCACCGCAACTCGACGCCACTTTGAGTCGACTCGTCGACCGCGATCGGAGTCTGTGCATGCGTTCCCGAACCGAGTAACCATGTCACGGGAACGGCAACGCCTGCGGCATTCGTGACATCACGAACCAATAACGAACCCTCGGTTTGCGAAAACTCAAAAACTTGGTCACGCCGTGGGTCTTGAAAGTGGCGAATCTCAGCAAGCTCCCTTGCCAAGGTGGACTTATCGATCCGCGTCAACGTGCGAGAGTGCCCCGAGCGAAGATGGGCTTCGTATTCTTTTTCATGACACTCGGCACACGCTTGATCGCCCGCGAAGTTTGCAGAAATCAACTGATTCCATCCTGACACCGCCTGCTGGAGCCGAGGCGGAAGGTTCGCAGCAAATCGTTGCGAAACACCCGCGGGCTTCTCCGCGGTAAGGGCCATCCCCCGCACAGCATCCGCTGTCACCGGAGTTACCTGAAACGCATCCCAGACCATCCAAAGCATGCCCATAGCGATAACCGAAACCAGCGCCGCGGCAGATCCCAGCAAGCTGCGTACAGGGGTACGGTTCGCGGAACCACGATTGGAGGGTCTGGAAACGTGATTGATCGCCGTGTACTCCAGCAGATTGTGTGATCCGAGGGCGGGTCAACAGACCGGCCCTCCTTCTATCAGCCACTCAATGTCGTGGATCGCTCTAAAGGCTGCTTCATTCAGTGCTACATTCGGTTGTAACGCAAACCGTCAACGGCTGTT
>CAXBHV010000232.1:0-7830 GCA_963974855.1 uncultured Rhodopirellula sp.
GAGTGTCCCCCGAAACTCTTGACGAGTTCCGCTACGAAATGCTTCACAGCGTTCCGTTTAGGCACTAGCCCCGGTTCCGCGCCGCAGCCGTGGCTAACGGGCTGTTGATTTATTCGAAATACAACTTGCAGTTGTGAGCCGTGAGGCACCGGGTAATGCGAGGGACCCGGCCGCTCACGCGCGAGCGGCTCACGAAATCAACAGCCCGCTAGTTCGACGGTTCCAATTTTGGGTTTCCCCTCTATTTGTGAGCTGACGGCGTTAGCCGCGGGCTTTATTTTTATAACGTTTTACTCACCGGCGGCCCGACGCTAGCGAGTTCGGCTCACTAAGTGGGACAGTCGATCTAGCGCCAAAACGGCCAATTTGCTGAAAGACTCCTGCCTAACTGCTTAGCGATGCGGTCTTCCAGCAGAATGGACGCGTTGTCTGTAGTGTCGCGTTGTCTGTAGTGTCGTTCGCGGAATTCTGCAACCAGCAAGCAAGCATTGGGCAGGGCGGAGTCCTCGTCGGATGGCAAACCTGAAGAACCCTGGCGAGCTGGACTGCAGGGCGTGTGTGATCGCGAGCAGCTCGATCCGTTGCCAGCAAGAGTCGATCCCGTTTCGTGGCGGATTCGTTTACTGCTGACTCCCGATCATGAGGTGTCCATCATTCCGGATTCCTGTCTCGCCGAGACGTCGATTTCGTTTCCCACTAGCGGCAAGTAACAGCTTGCTGAACCTACTGCTTCTGGCACGGGTGCGTGCAGTTGCATCGCATTCGGTTTAGATCGCCAACGTAATTGCTTCATTCGCGGACAAGGCGTTAGCGATGGCGGCCCGATAACAGTTTTCAAACCAAGCGATCAGGTGCACGAATTGGGCGACGGAATATAGCATATTCGCAATATATCATTGATGAATTTCTAGTCGAAATCTACTTGGGGAAATTTAATGAGTATCGACGTCCCCAAAGACCCAAAGATGGTGTCAGCTTGAGATGAAGATATCGTCAAGTGATCGAGCAAGCACGCTGGACGACGCTAGATGTGAAGCCGGAAACCGACATCGTGGATCTTGCTATTGAGAAATGTCCAGCAAACGTCGTCGTCGCTATAGCGGTTTTGCCCTCGTAGCAACGCTCGCCAGAGCATCGAGCGTTTCCCCTGTGTTTCGACGTATTTCGACCATCTGGCGACGATAGCTAGCGTTTTATCGGCCCGTCTAAAATTCACCCAGATGGAAAGCGTCAGTGATTGATCTGGCATCTCCTGACTCGCTCCATGCCGTGCGTCTTTCTCGCTTTGTAGATTGAAGTGAAAAAGTGTTTGCGAATTCGAAAAGTCGATTTAAACTTGGGGGATCATCTATCAACTTGGTCGCTTTTAGATCGACTTGATCAACGAACCGTCGCGCTTCTTTCACTGGCATTTCTGATAGCCCTGCAAATAGCATTTTTAACACTCATCTTTCATTGAATTGATTGTTGCCAATATCTCGTACTTTGTTTCGTCTGGACGACAAAGTGTGCGGCATTGTGACTCCAATTTGATGTCAATGTTTGTATATAAGTATACTATTTCACAATTCGCGACCTTTATTCAATAAGTAATCGTTGACAGTGGGGTTGCACAGTTTAAATTCAACGGCTCAGGGCGTAGGTTCGCCCACTTTACGCAGCCGTTAAAGCTCCTCGTTTTTCTTCTGTTGCCTCACAGGCTGTGAGACGTATTTGGAGGGTTCCCCAAGATGAAAGCTCAAATGCTTAAGTATGTATTTGGACTCGTTGCGACACTTGTGTTCGCAGTGAATGTCCAAGCAGGATGTGGTTCATGTGGCGGCTGCGAAAGCGGCGCTGGATGTGTTTCAGGTGGTGGCGTTGCCATGGGTAGCGGCTCGGGTGCCGTTTACGCTGGTGGTGCAGATGCCTGCGGCCCCGCAGTTTCGTACCAAACGCAAACCGTAATGCGTTCACAGTACGTGACCGAAACACGCATGGTTCCAACAACGACGTACCAGCGTCAAACACAAACCCGTATGCGATCCGTTACTCGTCAAGTTGCACGTGTTGAAACGAAGCAACAAGAGTACACCGTAATGGTGCCGCAGACTCAGACACGTACAGAAACGTACAACGTCCAAGTCGCTGTGCCTTACACCGAAGAAGTGCCATACACCGTTCAGGTGCCTGTCACGACCCAGGTCGAACAAAGCTATCAAGTTTCGGTTCCTTATACCGAAGAAGTAGCACAGACCTACACTGTTAACGTTCCTTACACAGAGAATGTTGATCAGACTTATAACGTTTCGGTTCCTGTTACAGAAACCAAGACGCAATCGTACATGGTTAACGTTCCTTACACCGAGCAAGTTGAACAAGCTTACACGGTATGCGTTCCTGTACAAAAGGTTCGTGACGTTTCCTATCAAGTAAGCGTTCCTTACACCGAGACGGTAACTCAGAACTACACCGTCAACGTTCCTTACACTGAGACAATCGAACAACCTTATACGGTTTCGGTTCCTCATACTGAGCAAGTAGAACAGACTTACACTGTTAACGTTCCTTACACCGAGCAAGTTGCTCAGTCGTACCAGGTTCGCGTTCCAGTGCAACAAACGCACACTGCTTACCGCACCGTTAGCACTTGCGTTCCTGTGACTTCGATGCGAAGCGTTACCCGCGACATGGGCAGCTACCAATGCCAAGCAGTTGAAGTTGGTGGCGGACACTCGCACGGTGGCGGAATCATCGGTGGCGGTCTACTGGGCGGTCATCGTCACGGCCATCACGGTTGTGGTTCATGCTGCTGCTGCAAGCCTGTTTCCACCTGTGGAAGCGGTTGCGACAACGGTTGCGGTGGCGGCGGCGTTTCGGCCGGTGCTGGTTGCGGTCCTCAAATCGCTTACCGTCGCGTTTACGTTCCCAATCCTGTAACGACTCAAGTTCCTTACACGAGCTACCAACGTCAAACGACCCAGGTTCCTTACACCTACACGACGACAAGCTACACTTGCGAAACTCAAACTCGCATGGTGCCAGTAACTCGTATGCGTGCCGAAACTCGTACTCGTATGGTCAACGTGACCAAGTACACGACTGAGCAACGCACTCGTTCGATCCAAGTTCAAAAATGCCGTCAAGAAACTCGCACCCGCGAAGTTCCTGTGACTCGCACTCGCTTGGAAACTCGTACTCGCCAAGTTCCTTACACCGAAATGGTGAACGAGCAACGCACCCGTACGGTTACGGTTCAAAAGTGCCGTCAAGAAGAACGTACTCGTGAATACAACGTCACGACCTACCGCACCGAGACTCGCGCTCGCAGCGTTCCTGTGACTCGTACGAAGACGGAAACTCGCACTCGCATGGTGCCTGTAACCAAGACTCGTCTTGAAACACGAACTCGTACCGTTCCTCAGACCACAATGACAACGGAAACTCGCACTCGCACTGTAAATCGCACTCGGCTTGAAAACCAAGAGCGTACACGCGACGTGAATTACACCGTCAACGTTCCTGAGACTCGTACTCGTTCGTACAACGTTACCGTTTACGACACGGTTCAAGAAGAAGTGCCTGAAACCTACACCGTTTGCGTTCCTGTGCAATCGATGCGTGAAGTTCAGGTTCGTGTCTGCCGTCAAGTTCCTACGACGGTTCAAGTTCCTGTCTACGGTGGCGGTAACGGCGCTGGATACGGTGCTGGTATCTCGACTGGTGCTGGTTGCGTAAATTGCGGTGGCAGTGCTCCACAAGCGGTTTACAGCGAAGGTCCAGTAGCCTCGCCTGCCCCTATGGCAACGGGCGCTGGTTGCGTCAACTGTGGCAACTAAGCATTAGCTTTGTTGCAAACGAAACCCTCTAACGTCTGAGGACGTGAGAGCAGAAGGAGCCCCGGAGAACTTAAGTTCTTCGGGGTTTTTTCGTTGGTTATCGTAAGCTAAACCGCAGTGTAGATCGGACCGCAGCAAGGCGAAATTCCGGCGTCATGGCTGCAGCTAACTCGCAATTGTTCTCGCTGTCTGCCCGATTTAGTCGCCACCGCGACTTGATCCGATCTACAGGACTGCATGACTTAGTCGTCTTCGCCGACGCGGTGCGAACGGCGGATCGAGCGAGTGATCCCGTACCCCATGATCACTGCGGCGGCGCATCCGATAAAGCCGGGAACGGAAATGCCCAGTAACAGCGGCGGCACAAGACTGCTGCATAACGAAGCCGAACCCATGAACAATGCGGCCGTCAAAATCCCCAACACCAATCGGTTGACGATCGGTTCGAGTCGTCGATGTTGCAAATGAACGTCAAACTTTCCGCGTTTGAAATTGTGCAAGATGTCAGCCGCATCTTTGGGCAAAACACTTATCAAATGTTCCCAGTCGTCGACATTCGATTTAAGTCGCGCGTAGACTTTTTTTGGCGAAAAACGACGCAGAATCGCTTTTTTTCCATACGGCTCGATCAATTCAGCCAAGCAAAAGGTAGGGCTCAGTTGATGCGCGGTCCCCTCCAACATCACCAATACCTTCAGCAGCATAGCCACCTTGGCCGGTAAATAGATTCGGTGTTCGCGAATGATCTCAACGATTTCGTGCAGACAACCGCTCAAGTCGAAGTCCCCGAGCGATTGATACGCGTATTCGTCGATCAATTCCTGGATTGCGGACATCAACTCGGGTTCATCAAAGCCGATGGGAACTTCGCCGACACTCGCAACCACTTCGGTAATCTTGGCCGCATCTTGCCCCACAGCGGCGATCAAACCCAATTCAAGATGGTCTCGCAAAGCAGCGTCGATGCGTCCCACCATGCCACAGTCGAGAATGCCTAGTTCAACGGGCCCGTCGTTTCTGGTCGCTCCAGGCACCGGATTCGCCAGTATCATCAAATTCCCTGGATGCGGATCGGCGTGATAAAAACCGTCACGAAAAATCATCTCCACAAACAGACTGGCACCGCGACGAGCAATCTCGTCCAAATCGATCCCGGATGCTTCGAGTTGCGATTTTTCCGAGAGACTGATTCCCTCGAAACGCTCCATCGTCAGCACCCGACGAGAGCTCAGGTTGGGGTATGCTTTGGCGAATCGAATCCCCGGCTCGTTGGCAAAGTTGCGACGGAACCGTTCCATGTTTCGCAGCTCGCGATCAAAGTTCAGCTCCTTCATCAAGGTTCTTTGAAACTCTCGCATCGTGTGCACAGGCCGATATTGGCGCAGTCGCGACGATTGTTGTTCGGCGATCTCGGCCAATTTTGTCATGATTTCCAAGTCATTGACAATGCGTTGTTCGATACCGGCATGTTGCACCTTGACGACGACCGATTGCCCTTCGTGCAGCGTCGCCCGATGGACTTGCCCAATCGAAGCGGACGCCATCGCCGCCGGTTCAAACTCGGCAAACAAAGTGTCGATCGTGGCCCCCAGTTCCGATTCGATCATCGCCACAACCACGTTGGCTTCGTCGGCCGGAGTGTTCGCACGCAGTTGAGCCAATTCGTCGGCAAGCGGTTTTCCCACCAAGTCAGGACGCGTGCTCAAGACTTGACCAAGCTTGATAAACGTGGTTCCTAGCTCTGTCATCGCGACACGAATTCGCTGCTCGGTCGTCAGTTCCTCGTCCTCGCAATGGCCTCGAATGCGGTTGAGCCAGGGGATGGGGATGTTCGATAACCAGTCGGCCAGTCCGTGCTTGGCAAGCACCGCCACGACTTCGCGAAATCGGTCGGCGTTACGGACGAGCTGCGGGACGTCGATTAGATCCATGTTTGTGTGTTCGGTCACGTTTTAAGAAAAACAGAAGAAGCGGCGGCACAGACGCAATCATAGCAACGTAACCAATGTGCCGACGATGACGGGTAAAAGTAGTCGGAATCAAGAAATTGTAGGCCGGATCAACTGCGACAATATTTGCCTTTCGGTGGCACCTCGTTTGCTCGCTTGCGGGTAGCATGGCAGTACGACTGCCATCGCAATTTCATTGGCAAGAAAAAACTCAACAAGGATCTCCAGTCGTGAATCTCGTCTGTTCAGAATGTGGAGCAGTGAACCGGGTGCCCGAATCGAAGTTCACGGACAAACCGGTTTGTGGCAAATGCAAAACTTCGCTACTGCCAAATCACCCCGTGGACTTGTCTGCAGATTTGTTCGCAAAGTACATCGCACGCACCGAGCTGCCGGTGCTTGTCGATTTCTGGGCGCCGTGGTGCGGCCCGTGCCGGATGATGGCACCTGCGTTTGCGACGGCGGCCGAGGAGTTGTCGCCTCAGATGATCCTGGCCAAGCTGAATACCGAGGACGCTCCTCAGATTTCTGCTCAGTACGGAATCTCGGGAATTCCGACGATGATTCTGTTCCAATCGGGCAACGAATTGAATCGCCAATCAGGAGCGGTCAACACGCAACAAATTGTTGCGTTCGCGCGTCGAGGCTGATCTTGGTTCGCATGTAGTTATCGCCTGCTTTTTCTGCGAGAATAAGATTTCGCAGTGATAATAAATGGCGATTCTTTAAAGGCAACCCGCATGCTCAAGCGATTCATGATTGTCGGCTTGTTCATCGGTGTGCTTGTTGCCTTGGTGTTCTATAGCAAATGGTCACCGGAGCTCGCCCATGTTTCGGGGGTCATCGAAGCCGACGAGATTCGGCTCGGCTCTCGTGTCGGCGGACGCGTTGCGCGCGTGCTGGTCGAGGAAGGTGAAGCGGTGAAAAGCGGCGATGTGCTGGTGGAACTGGAGCCCTTTGATCTTTTGGAACGCGAAGCCCAACTCGAGTTTGCATTGGCCGCACGCGAAGCCGAACTGGCTCGTTTCGTTGCAGGATTTCGAGAAGAAGAAAAATTGCAAGGCAAAGCGAGATTGGATCAATTGCAAGCGAGACTCGATCTGTTGACCCAGGGGCCTCGCAAGGAGGAAATCGAAGCCGCGCGAGGCCGGTTGGTGCTCGCTGAAACCGCCAAACGACTCGCCGCACAAACCTTCGAGCGACAATCGAAACTGGCCCGCAATAATGCGGTCTCCACTCAAGAGCTCGACAATGCCAAAGAAGCACTCGAGGCGGCTGCGGCCAACGTCGTCGTTCGCCAACAAGAACTTCGTCTACTAGAAGCCGGCACACGCGAAGAGGAGCTGCGTGAGGCGGCGGCCAATGTCGAACAGGCACGCCAAGCTTGGCAATTGATGCTGCACGGTTATCGTCCTGAGGAAATCGAACAAGCCAAGGCATCACGAGATGCAGCGCAAGCGGAACTCGACGCGATTCGGCGGCAAAAAGAAGAACTGCGGATCAAAAGCCCGATCGATGGGGGGATCGAAGCATTGGATTTGCAACCGGGCGACATGGTCGCCCCCGGGGCACCGGTGTTGTCGATGTTGGACCGAGATCAGCTTTGGATCCGAGCCTATGTGCCTCAAAACCGTGTTCGCGTCAGTATTGGACAAAAGGTGCGTTTGTCCCTCGATAGTTTTCCCGATGAATCGCTGATGGGAACGATTGTGTTTGTTGCACGACAAGCGGAATTCACGCCCAGCAATGTGCAGACGCTCGAGGAACGGTCCAAGCAAGTTTTTCGGATCAAGGTGACCATCGACCATCCCTCGGATCAATTGCGTCCCGGTTTGATGGCTGACGTCTGGTTGGATTCCGCGGGTGACGAGGAATGAATTCATCGTCTGCGTTGCCATCGCCCCTGAATTCTGATTCCGATGCATCCCCGGTCATTGATGTTCAGTCGCTAGGGCGTTCTTTCGGATCGCTGGTGGCCGTACGTGACGTCAGCTTTTCGGTGCATCGCGGATCGATTTTTGGCCTGCTGGGACCAAACGGCAGCGGGAAATCGACGATTATTC
>CAXBHV010000233.1:0-7815 GCA_963974855.1 uncultured Rhodopirellula sp.
CGTTAATTTAGGATGCAAATCAGCATTCAGTGGGGAAAACGCCGCGTTCGGTGGACGCAGGACGCGACCGAACATGTGGCGGTACAAGAACACGCCACGGTGGATCGGCGACGTCGTTTTGTAGTACGCTAACTTGCTCATCAATAAAGGATGATTCAGCAGCCCCAGTCGTGTCTTGGAATCGCTGACGCTTCGCACAAGTGGGCTCTGTTCCAATCCATTCGCCTTCGCGGACGCGTTGTCTTTGGATGCATATTTGGGCTCAGATTTCGGCTTCCATGCGTCCCCGTATAATTCAGCAAGTCGCGACGTGGTGTAAGTCCAGTCGGCCTGAAATAATTGGCGGTAATCGCTCGGCTCACTCCACACAATCTCGTCGATCATGGCGTCAAACGAGACGCGTAAATCGCTAACGATCGCTTTGTCAAAACCAGCGTAAACCTGCTCATCTTTGCTGATTTCGTCGCTTTCGGCGACTTCGAACCAGTGTCTCAGAAAATCACGCATCTTGGCTTCGGTGCGATAGTCACTGACCATGCTCCAAGCGGCTTGTTCGATCTGCGGAGCCGAATCAAGTTCGTTTTTGCTGATCTTTTTCAGCAACCAATCGTCAGCGGGGAGCGAGTCGTACATGACCAACGCCAAACGATTCGCAGCCTGCTGAGAGCGTGAGCGATTCGTGTCGATCAGCGGGTACAAAAACCGAGGTGATTTTATGGTCAATAACATAACGCGGCGGATCGCTTCGGCGTCATCTGCCGTGGCATCGAGTTGCTTGTCGATATAAACCTTGCGAGTGGCATCATCGAGCGACCCACGAAACGCGGTACTGACGATCTCGTCAAGAAAGCTTCTTAGGTGAGCTCGGTTCTGGTTCGGCTTCTTTTTGTTTTTTCGTGTGTACTGAGGCCAAAGTTCATCCGTGACAAGTTTCGAAAACTCGACGGCCGCTTGAGTCGTTGAGTCGTCCCAGATGCGACTGATTTCAGTGCCTCGCTCGTAACCGTAACTACGATCGTCCGGCGGCAGTTTGGTTTGCAATGCAAACGCGGCAGGAAAACTTGTCGAGACAAAGTGGCGTTGAGGGATGACAGTTTCGACTCCGCCCGGCGGAATCCAAGCAAGTGACACTGACGCAGGCGGTTGGTCCGTCTTGCGTTTACGCTGGGTGAATTCAAGTTTGATCGGGTAGCCTCGACCCGCGATCAAATAGATCCGTTTCCGGAACTCCGTGCGTCCTTCGGATTGCACATGGTTATCGACAAAACTTCGCTGGGGGCCGCCCAAGTAGAGTTTGCAGGAACAGGTGCTTCGCAGCACGATTTCATATTCGCCGCTGCGTTCTGGCATCAGCGAACCAGCCCAGTGGATATAGAATTCTTCGGGTTTGATTCCTTCCCCAGGTCCGTCATGAGCAAAATCGAAATCGAGCACCGCATCGGTCCGCTCAATCTTTTTAGTTTCGTTTTTCCAATTCGGCGAATCGAAGTAGGTGCCGCGGATTCCGCGTTCCTCGTGACTCCAGCTGCTGCCGGACATGCGGGCGAATAAGTCAGCCAAGCTTTGTCGCAACGGGTCGCCGGTCAGACGGGCCAAGCCGATCTTGGGTGGTCGATTGCGGACACGAGCTGCCTCGCTATAGAAGGTTTCAAAAATGTAGTTCGCCACCGCTTCGGCATCCTTCCCATCACACGATTCCGGATCATCCTCGGGCATCGTTTCCGCAATGATCTCGGCCAATTGCCCAATCGACGAATCGCCAGTCAATGCAGCGGCATATTCGGCCTCGACGCCTTGCCCCTGTGCGCCATGACACGAAGCACACTGCGTCGCATAAATCTGAGCGCCACGCGATTGCGAGTCGCCCTTGCCTTCGTCCGACCATGCGGGCAGGCAAGGCATAACGACGCCAAACAAGGTGGCCAGTGCAAAACAGCGAAGGATGTTGGGACGAATCAAGGAGGATCTGCAACGGAAAGGTGGGACGAACCGGTAGAGACAGAACGGGTAGAAACTGAATTGGGACACCCCCCATCGACCGAAGTGAAACAATCGATGCGATTTGGAGTCGCTGGATGCGGTGGTGGGGGATCTGCCAGCGATCGCAAACTGACCGACCCCGTAATTTAGGGCCATTCTTAAACGTCGGTTAGCGTGGGTGCGTTAGGTGGGGTCGTGGGAGGGAAGCTCATTATACTCTCGGTCCGCCCGAAAGCATACTTCATCGGCAGTACAAGATCACAGATCGAATGCAAATGCTTTGACAGCCTGCCACTGCGTGCCCTACAAATGTCCACAGAGGGGGACAGACCGCCTCTACAGAGCCGATTTCGCTTAAACCATTGGATCCAGACTGCAGAATCCAGACTGTGACTTCGCATCTCGGAACACCGATTCGTTGCTTGCTAAGTCCTTTTTATCCTTCAGGTTGCACGCTAACGAGGCTACCCTGCTTCATTCTTAAGCATGAAAGACGACTTCCCTAGTACGAAGGGAATAACCAAAGGAAATTAAACCACCATTAATCACGAATAGCGGACCGCGTGTCACTGTAGGTAGCCAAACAACTCGATTGAGGTGCAACGGTATGAGGGATGCACTGCAAGAGCCCTCCATGCTTTTTCAAGCGTTCAAAAGGGAAGTGATACAAATGTCGGCTGGATTGGATCATCAAGGCAATTTTGTCTCCGCAGCGGAAACTCGAGTCCACTGGCTCATCATCGCGACTCAACAAGCCGAGCAAGGCAGTGAGGAAGTTGTACTGGTCGACCTTTCCCAGGTGGAGAAAATTAGCAGCCATGAATTGTCGGAGCTAATCCGGCTGCAGGTATTCGTGCGCAAGAGCGGTCGTAAGCTGGTGCTGGAAAATGCCCACCTCAATTTACGCAATATCTTCGAATTGACCCGGTTAACTCGCTTAATCGAGTTACGTTAAGAACGACAAGCAAATCATCAGCTAAAAGTGTGTCCAATCGCTTATTGGCTCATTCCAGTTACTTCTCAGGCCAGTCACTTCTCAGGGCGGATCGTTACCGTATAACCGCCTGAATTATCAGCCCGATCAGCTACCGAATCGTTGACTTGAAGCACCAGCCAACTTTCAGCCGTTGTTTGAATTTCGGTTGCGTTGCCGACAGTAAAAATCGGAAGCGGCTCGCATTCAGGTTGCCCGCTGTGTCGTAGCGACACCAGACATCCAATTAATTGCCCTAGCGGACGCCCCTTTGCGTACTGGATCGTGACTCCGCTTGCTTCGCTTTCCCAATCTTTTTCGCGTTTGGCAATAACGCATCGCCCCTCAGCCGAAATATTTACGCGAATTCCTGGTGGGACTCGGACACCTAGTGATTGCCATCCTTTGCCAGCTTCAACCTTCAGTGAAATCGCTTGGCCGTCCCACTGCGGATCGTGAACGGAAAGGGCAACTTGCTCGCGTTTCCAATCAAAACCGTAATCCAGTTCGTTGCACATCAATCGCCAACGGGCGATCACGGCGGGCCACTGGGGCAAGAGCCGCTGGTACATTTGACGCGTAAAATTGCTTCCTGAGTCACGTCCACTTTTTGCGGAGGCGACAAGCACGTCGCGATAGTCGCCGTACTCGGACAGTAGCATCGCCGCAGCCCAGCACCAACCGTAGCGTTCGGCGTCGCTGTTCAAATCGCGAGGGTACCGCATCACGGTTTCGAGAGTCGGAATTTTGTCCTCGTCGCGTCGTTGGCTGATTAATTTCAAGCGTCCCCAGTACGGTACCGAGTCTCGGTCGGCGGGAAAGCGATTGATCCTTGTCGTCGCGCCACGGCCTTCGTGGGTCGCTAATAACTCTGCAGTCCCTTCCATGAACCAAGACGGTCCCGCACCTCCGAATTGGTCATTTGCGAGGGCGTGAACCCCCTCGTGCAGCAGCAAATGACGCGTGTAATACTCGCTCGGTTGCGTCATCATCCAGATCGAATTCCCTAACGCATAACCCTGTTGAAAATTGGGAACGCGTGGATCGATCAGCCCGGCTCGCATAAAAGGCGTCTTGTCTTTCATCACAAACGCCTTCACACTCCATGAGTCGAGTGCGTGCTCGGGCAGCCCCCAAAAGTCGCGCCATTGATTGACGGCTGCGTCAAATGAGGTCACCAATTCGTTGATCTCGGCATCGGATTCGATGTCCGATGTGATCTCGATATGCTGGCCGCTCGCTTTGCGAAAGTCATCGGCGAGGGTGGAATTGACCATCCCGATGAAAACGATCCCTGCCACTAACCCGATTTGAAATTGTGTTCCATTCATACGCCCAGTTTACTTCGTTTCTTGTTCTCTGTTCAGTCGTGCTTGCTGCGAGCGGCTGTGTCCAACGTGCCGAGAGTGATGTGGTGGTCTATTCGGCACTAGACGAAGAGTTTGCCGCTCCGATTCTAGACGCGTTCGAACGGACGACGGATCAGGAAACGAGTGTGATTCGCAAGTTTGACGTCGAGTCGACGAAAACGGTGGGCTTGGTCAACCGCATCATCGCCGAAAAAGAGGCTCCGATTTGCGATTTGTTCTGGAACAACGAAATCATGCACACCGTGCGATTGCAAAAACTGGGCTTGCTCGAGCAGCGATCGTGGAAGGTCGAAGCGGGGTGGCCCACTGACATGATTGCCAGCGATGGTTCGTGGTGTGGGTTCGCGGCGCGTGCTCGTGTGTTGCTTGTAAACACCGAGCTTATCAAGGACCCAAGCGACTATCCCAACTCCGTCTCCGATCTCGCCAACAAAAAGTGGAAGGACCAATGTGCGATGGCTCGGCCATTGTTTGGCACCACGGCAACGCACTTTGCTGTTTTGCGTGAAATCCAGGGACGTGAAGCAACACTCAAACAACTGACCGAAATCCGTGATAACGCTGTTATCCTATCGGGCAATAAACAAGTCGCTCAGGCGGTTTCCGCAGGCACGGTCGCGTGGGGTTTGACGGACACCGACGACGCGGTGATCGAACGCGACTTAGGCCGCTCGGTCGCAATCGTTTATCCCGACCAATCGTCGGACCAACCCGGGACACTTCGCATCCCCAACACGGTTGCGGTGCTAAAGAATGCACCCCACTCGGTTGCTGCGGGATTGCTTGCGGATTATTTGGTCCGTCCTGAGACCGAAGATCGATTGGCGATGGGCGACAGCAGCCAATTACCGCTCTCGCGAGCGAGCAAGTTTCCACCACGCGTGCTGCCTGAGTCACCAGTGCGTTGGATGCAGGCGAATTTTGAAACCGCGGCTGACGATTGGGAAGCCTGGGCCGGCGAGCTGAAAGATCTAGGCTTGGGCAAGTAAGCAGGGTGCAATTAGCTGACCAACGACGCTGCTCTCAACGTCTCGCCTTGCAAACGAATTTTGTCGCCCGTGGGACCTGCGAGCCGCTGCAAATGCGGTCGGCGGACCATTTGCAAACAAGACGTTTCGTCAATCTCGGATGCAACTTCCATCTGCAAGTCCGCAGAAGTACCCCAAGCACGCAGACGTCGCAGCAGCGCCGGAGCGATCGGTTCGGCTTTGCTCTCGGCTCGTGCCGCGACCACGGAATGATCTTCGCTCAGTTCTAGCAGCCTCTGCAAATCCTATTCTTGAATAAACACCAATTCGCCGGTGGCCCGTTCCAGTCCTGTCTGGCCGGCTGCCTCCAGACCACGCGGACGTGAATGGCGAACGATGCGGACTTGAGGACATTCTTGTTGCAGTTCGTCAAGCACTTCGGGGGTCGCATCGCGGCTGCCGTCATCCACGACAACCACTTCCACCACATCGTGAGTCAATTTCGCAAGTCCAACAATGACTTTTTCGACTCTGGCGACAATCCGACTTTCACCATCACGAACGACCAGGACAACGGAAAGTTTAGCGGGACTGGGCATGATGCATGAGACTCCGATCCTGACAGCAACTTTGCGGGAAAGCCGTTGCCAGGAAATCTGCTGCTTTCGAGGTACCGACCGACATGAGGCTTGTTCCTCTGTTTTCGGTTGTCGACTCCGTTGCGGCACACGAGAGAACGCGTTTGTCCGAATTTTCCAGTCGTTCCTCTACTGCGGGATCGCTCTATAATGCGAGTTTTCCTGCGACTCACGCCCCCGTTCCATGCCGCCACCGCTGCGTGGCTGGACTCCCCCATTTTCAAAACTCTTAGTGATTTGCCATGTCTACTGATGATTCCCCCATTCCCAATTTCAGCCTTGGCAGCAATGGCTTGCTGCCTGCGATCGCTCAAGACGCTACGAACAATCGCGTGCTGATGATGGCCTGGATGAACGCTCAGGCCTGGGAAGAAACACTCAAGTCGGGTTATGCGGTTTATTTCAGTCGCAGTCGTAATCAACTTTGGCGAAAAGGCGAAACCAGCGGGCATCAACAACGGGTCGTCGAGATTCGTGTGGACTGTGACGCCGATACGATCCTGATGAAAGTCGAGCAGAAGGGGGCCGCCTGCCACGAAGGTTTCGAAAGTTGTTTCTTTCGCACCGTCCGTGAGGACGGGAGCGTGGCCGTGGCCGACGAGAGGCTGGTTGACCCGCAAGCTGTCTATGGAAAGAAGCCTTCTTGAAAATGCGTTTACCAGACGCGTTGGAAAGCGTGCTCGAACCGGGTACGATCCCTGCTTGAACCTATACAATACATGACTTGCATTCCCACCAAGTCCTCGATCCAACCTGGAGCCACTAAGCCGATGAGCGCTGAAGCAAAGCTAAAAGAACTCGGAATTGAACTGCCTACTCCTCCCAAGCCCGTCGGTGTTTACAAGCCGATCGTAATCGCAGGAAACATGGCCTACCTGTCGGGACACGGCCCGCTGAAGCCCAACAAGTCCTTGATCACTGGTCGTCTCGGGTTGGATATGGATGTCGAAGCTGGCTATGACGCCGCTCGTTTGACCGGGCTCGGCATGTTGGCGACCCTTCAAGCTCATTTGGGCAGCCTCGATAAGGTCACCCGGCTGGTCAAACTGCTTGGATTGGTACGTTGTACCGACGGATTCGATAAACAGCCCGCTGTGATCAATGGCTGCAGCGAATTGTTCCGCGACGTTTTTGGCGAAGATGCGGGTGTGGCAGCGCGAAGTGCGCTGGGTACCAATGCGTTGCCTGGTGGAATCGCAGTCGAAATCGAAGCGATCTTCGAAGTCCAAGCGTAAGCCACGAAGGGTAGTGGACGTCGATCCTACGATTTCATTCGCTTGGTTACGCCCAAGGTTTGACCACGGTTTATAATAAAGGCACGTTGCAATGTGCACTGGATTTCATGAGACATGCCCAGCAACTTGCCAAAAAGGGCGGCGATAAACCGTTGCCGAATCATCGTGAGTCGATCGGCCTTGTAGACAAAAATGACTGAGCGGATGAAACTAAAATCGGAACCGACGACGTTCCCTCCGCTTGTCGATCGCGCCATTGTCATCACCGGGCCGACTGCATCGGGTAAGAGTTCGGTCGCGATTGAGTTGGCTCGAATCACCGGGGGCGAAGTGCTCTCGCTTGATTCGATTGCCGTTTACCGCGAAATGGACATCGGCAGCGCGAAACCCACACGCCAAGACCGCGACAAAGCCCCCCACCACCTGATCGATCTGGTCGATCCGACTGACGAATTCAGTGTCGCTTGCTACCTGGAATCCGCACACGCGATCGTTGATCAACTCGCGGCTCGGGGAAAGCCGGCGATCTTTGTCGGCGGAACTCCGATGTTTCTCAAAGGCGTGCTTCGTGGGTTCGATCCTGGCCCGGCTGCCGACGAGGCGTTTCGACAAGCGGTTGAAGAAGACGTCAAGCAATATGGGGTCGCCGCG